>NZ_JACALO010000029.1:0-41766 GCF_030328185.1 Empedobacter sp. 225-1
TTCGCAAAACTTCCAAAATTCTTTCGTAATTTGCATTCAAGTTGTTCATTGTAAATGTTTTGCAACTAATTCAAGTTGCTGATTTTCAATCAAATGAACAACTTTTATCTTTTTAATTCATAATGCACAACGGGTATTATATATATTCAATGAATAAAAAAGTGACAGAAAGATTCTTTAAGAAATTTTAATGTTCATTTTCATTCATCATTTAAGTTTCTTTGAAATAATAAACTAAACATTCATATTTTATTATTATTTACTTCTAAAACTACAACACTATTTGTAACCACAAGAATTACAACCAGTATATTATAGCCCGATGTCGCAGATTTGCAATTTGTGATTTTAACTCGATGTGCAGAGAGTGAAGGTGTTTCATATTCCTAAGAAAAGGAAAATAGATTCTAAGAAAAACTTACATGCTTCGCAACTATAATTTTTTGTTTTTAGGAGTTGATGAAAACAAAAAACCCAACAGATTACTCTATTGGGCTTTATCAGCGGAGAGTGAGGGATTCGAACCCCCGGAGGTGTGACCCTCAACAGTTTTCAAGACTGCCGCATTCGACCACTCTGCCAACTCTCCAAAAACGCTGTTTATTGCGTATTGCGAGTGCAAATATAGAATGCTTTTTCGAATTACCAAATTAAAATTTCAAACTTTAATTTCACGAAAACGTTTTCGTGAAATATAGCTATTGCTTTAACTTGTTTATTAATATGCTTTTAATCCTATTTTGAGAATGTTATTTTTTAGTGTAAAAATTTATTCTTCATTAAAATTTTGCTGGAAATGATCTGTTTTTAATGACAATCATTAGTTTTTGTAAAAAAAATATACGAAATCGTTATAATTGATTACTTTTGCCAATAATTAAGTAAATAAACACATTTAAACATTTTCTAAAATGAACCACTCTTCTTATGATCAGCAACTTGCATCTTTCAATGAAATGAGCAAAAAGGTTGTAGAATTCATTAAAATTGTTTCAGATTTATGGTACGATCAATCTGTTGAATTGGTAATCTTCCGTAATCAATTAGTTGATAAAAACGTTAGTGATATCGTAAATTTACACCAATATGCAGAAGAATTTGTTGAAAACAAAATTGCTATTGATGATACTTTAGCGATTGCAAAAGCAATTTTTCAAGCAAATTTACCAGCTTCTCGACTTGATGTTGGAAAATTAGCAAAAGAATATACTTCAGGAAATTATACTTCAGCAGAAGCTTTTGTTGAAGAAAAATTAGGTGATAGTAGAAATGTAAAAAGTGTAGAGCCAAAAGATGTTGTGCTTTATGGTTTTGGTAGAATTGGACGTTTATTAGCGCGTGAATTGGCTTCTCAAATGGGAAAAGGTCAACAGTTGAGATTACGTGCTGTTGTGACACGCGATAAGCACGATCCGGTTTTATTAGAAAAAAGAGCATCTTTATTGCGTCATGATTCTGTTCATGGTGATTTTGATGGAAATGTAGTAGCAGACCACGAAAACAATGCATTGATTGTGAATGGTGTTACTGTGCACATGATTTCTGCAGCTCAACCAGAAGATATCGATTATACAGCTTATGGAATTAATGAAGCTTTAATTATCGATAACACAGGTGTTTTTAAAGATGAAGAGGCTTTATCTCGTCATTTGAAATCTGTTGGTGCAGACAAAGTTTTATTAACAGCACCTGGTAAAGGTGTTCCTAATATTGTTTATGGTGTAAACCATGAAGAACATAATCCAGAAAATGTAAACATTTTCTCTGCGGCTTCTTGTACAACAAATGCGATTACACCAATTTTAAAAGTTGTTGAAGATAACTTAGGAGTTGTAAAAGGGCATTTAGAAACAATTCATGCTTATACAAACGACCAAAATTTGGTTGATAATATGCATAAAAAATACCGTCGTGGACGTGCAGCTGCTTTAAACATGGTTATTACAGAAACTGGTGCAGGAAGCGCTGTAGCTAAAGCATTACCAAGTTTAGCAGGTAAATTAACTTCAAATGCTATTCGAGTTCCAGTTCCAAATGGATCTTTGGTCGTATTGAATTTAGAAGTTAGTAAAGATACTTCTGTAGAAGCGGTAAACAATTTGATGAAAGACGCTGCGTTGAACGGAGAATTAGTAGAACAAATTAAATATTCGTTGAATAATGAATTGGTTTCTTCTGATATCGTAGGAACTTCTGCTCCGTCGATTTTCGATAGTAATGCGACAATTGTTTCTGCCGATGGGAAAAACGTTGTGATGTACGTTTGGTACGATAACGAATATGGATACAGTCACCAAGTAATGCGTTTAGCAAAACACATTGCAGGTGTTAGAAGATATACATACTATTAATAGTATTTTTTCCCTTTATTTAAAATTAATCCGTTAACATTTATTTGTTAGCGGATTTTTTTTGTAGGATATTCATTTAAAAACACTTAAGTAAATTTTATGTATTATTTTTGTTAATGTTATATTAATGCTAAATATAAAAATTAACATTACTTCTGTTTAACTAAACAAATATTTTATTTATGAAGAAAATTTACTTATTTAATAGGATATTTCTCCTGATAGGATTAGTATCCTTTACTGCTTTTGGCCAGACAGTTGCTTATGAAGGAAATTTTGGAAACGCTACACTACAATCATCATATACAGCTGACATTACCTTAAATTTACAATCTAAACAGTGGTTTGCAAGTTACAGATATCATAGTGTATCAGATTTTAGATTAGGAAATAATGCGTCAGCTAAAGTTCCAACTAAATTTATTCAAGCTGCACCACAAGGAGCATCAATAGAAATGCTATGGGATATAGAAAACGTTAAGACAATCTCTTTAACAACATCAACAACTTATGGAACAATTCAAAAATGGTATATTTTTGAATCTGTTGATCAAGGAAATTCATGGCAAGAAGTAGCATCACAAGATCATATATCAAATGCTAAATGGACATATACTGCTTCGTCAACTAAATCTTTAGGAACAAGATATGCTTTTATTGTAACAGGTACTTCGAATCCACGTGTAAGATTAACAGATATTTCAATTACTACAGAAGTTCCTACAAACTTCCCTCCAATAGTTTCTTCAAAAACAATTACAGGAACTTACGGTGTCTTATTATCTGACGGAACTGTAACGGCAACAGGCAATCCTACATCTTGGACGCAAACGGGGACATTACCTTTAGGAATTACATTTGATAATGGCGTTTTCTCAGGTACACCTGAACAAGCAGGAACATTTACAACTCAGGTAACTGCTACAAATGGTCACGGGACTTCTGATCCGGCTAATGTAACTTTTGAAATAGCTAAAGCTAATCAAACTGTAAATTATACATTTGAGAATTTAACTCAAGACCAGGGAACTACTTTTGCTGGGTTACCAACCCAAACAGAACAAGGGATAAATATTGTATATACATCTGCAGATAACTCTATTGTTTCTACAAACGGAAATATCTTATCATTTGAAGGGATTGGTTCTACAACTATTACTGCAACAGCATTAAGTACAGATAACTTTAATGAATATACAACAACTTTTGATGTAAGAGCTAATGATCCAAATGCAACATATTGTTTTGAGGAAACATTTGATGGTTTAAAAGGTAATAATACAAGTGGAAATGGATCTAATACGGCTTGGAATGGAAATAGCAATTTTCCAACAACATCTAGTGCTTATCAAGCAGGAGAGGCTGTAAGATTAGGAACTAGTAGTAAGACGGGAGCTATCACTTCTAAAACACTTGATGAAATTTCAGGTAATGTTACTGTAAGTTTTGATGTAAAAGGATGGACTTCGGTAGAAGGTAGCATGAATGTTACATTAGGTACAGAAACTAAAAATGTAACATACATTGCAACAATAGCTAACGCCTTTGAAAATGTAACTGTAAGTTTTGACAATGTTGCAGCAGGATCTACCTTGAAATTAGAAACATCTGCAAAAAGAGCATTTATTGATAATGTTAAAATCCAATGTTCAGCTACAAATAGTTCTACAACTTGGGAAAATGGGGCTTGGTCGAACGGAGAACCAGATTTAACAAAAGAAGCTGTTTTAAAAGCTGTTCCAACTGCAGGTTTTTGTGCGAAAAAATTAACAGTAGAAAATGAGATAACAATTCCTGCAGGAATTACAATTACAGTAGAAAATGAAGTTGTTAATAATGCAACTTTACGTTTTGAGCATGGAGCTTATTTGATTCAAAATAATAATAGCGCTGTAAATGTTGGTCCTGCAATGTTTGATAGATCATCAACACCTATTTACCGTTTAGAAAATTTAATGTGGTCTTCACCAGTTATTAATCAAAATATTTTCGAAATTTCTCCAAATACTTTAACAAATCGTTTTGCAAGATTTTTAGAATCAACTAATGATTGGACAGAGAATGTAACTGCTACAGATAATTTTAAAGCAGGAGAATTAATTTCTTTTAGAGCCCCTAATAATTATAACAACTACGGAGAAGGCGATGCTCAGGTATTTGAAAGTTCATTCAGAGGTCAATTATTTAATGGAGAAGTAACGATTCCTGTAACTAAAACATCTAAAGGAAATAATGCAGTAGGAAATCCTTACGCGTCACCACTTAGTTTAGATGCTTTAATTGCTGCTAATACATCAGTAGGAGTAAACTCTGTTTATGTTTGGACGCATTCTAAACCAATTGTAAATGGAGCATATCAAGGTTCTAACTGGGCTATTTACAATGGAATAGGATGGAATGATCCAGCTATGACTTCACCTAATATTGACATTGCACAAGGATTTATAGTAAAAGTAGCAAACGCTGGTAATTTAGTGCTTAATAATGCGATGCGTACCTCAGCTAATGGTCCAGTTTATTACAAAGAACAAAAAGATAGATATTGGTTAAGTTTATCAAATAATCAAGGTAAAATAAATTCTTCTTTAATAGGGTATGTAAATGGATCGACAAATAAATTTGATCAAAATTTTGATGCTCAACCATTTGACAATAATAATGAAGGATTATATTCTGTTTTGAACAATGATTTATTTGTAATTCAAGGACGTGGAGATTTTAATAACGAAGATTCTTTTGATTTAACTTTCAATGTTAAAAAAGCAGGAACTTACCAAATCAATTTAGAAAAGTTTGAAGGTGTTTTCGAAAATCAAAATATCTATTTGGTAGACAAAAAATTAGATAAAGTATTTAATTTAAGCGAATTAAAATCTTATTCTTTTGATACAAAAGCAGGAGAAATTAATGATCGTTTCTCTATAAATTATCAAAATAAAACATTATCAACAAATGATTTGTCTAAAAAAGGATTGGTAGTTTATGCTCAAAATAAACAGATTACAATTTCATCTAAAGAATCAATAAAATCAATAAAATTAGTTGATATTTCAGGAAGACAATTACAAAATATTCAAAACATAAATACAAAAAATTATGTAATCAATTTGAATGTAAATCCTCAAGTTGTTGTAGTTGTTGTAGAGAATACAAATGGTACAACTGAATCTAGAAAAGTAATTTTAAAATAATTAACGTATGAAAAATATAAAAAAAATAACCTTATTATTTTGTTTGATGTCTACTGTGACTTTTGCAAATACTGAAAAAGGTGGAATTCGTTTTTTTGAAAGTAATAACACTACTCAAAAAGCTGATGATACAGATGATCCAGGTGGTTTTGTTACAGATGAAGACCCAGCCGCTCCAATCGACGATTATTTACCATTATTGGTAATAGGGGCAGGATTGGTTGCTTTACGTTTCAGAAAGCAGTTATTAAAAAACTAATTTCTATAAAAAAGAAAGCTTCTCAATTTTGAGAAGCTTTTATTGTTTTTATTCCAAACTGTTAATGATAGCTTTATACAAAATTTCGCCCATAGTCTTACAATCTTCATACGATTGGTCTTTGTAAAACTTCGCGAAACCTTTTCGTAATTGTTCTATATTTTCATCTTTAGAAATCGTGTCTTTTTTTATGATTTTCATTAAATCTCGAAAACGCTTTGAGCTGTTTGAAATTCTTTTCGTGATCAATGATTTTACTTCTTTTCGATATTGATCGATAGAATTAGGTTTTAAACGATCATTGACTAAATCAACCATTATTCGATTCTCTTTAAAATATTGTGGACGATATATTTTTAGATTTCCTTCATAACATTGTTGATCAAAATCGATTGGTCGAATTCTGTAAATCACTTGATCAAAATCATGGATCGGAATTACCACATAGTTATACGAACGCATATCGCCCAAAAGACCAATAAAACAACGTTCATTAAATTTTACAAATTCCTTCGCAATCTGATTTTTTTCTAAATCGTTACATTTATCCAAATCATTTTTAATGAAAACATCGCCTGGTATTCCTAAAATATGTTCCTCAATAAGCGTGTTCTTATACACCAAAAAATTAATTCGGTGCGGAGACAAAATATCTTCTAATTCTAAACCATAAATACGCGAAGCATCTGCTTGTTTAATATAGAAATTGGTATAATTATCATTCAGAATATTTCTCACACGAATTCGGAAGGGTTTCGAATTTCCGAATGTACAATAATCAATAGAATCAACAACGAGATAAGGTAACGACTCTTCATCACCATCCGAGTGCAAGTAGGTGTAAATTCTATTCAAACTATCTTGTATTTCTTGATGCTCCGAATCGGTATAATAAACACCCAACCAATGGGTGTCATTTCCTTCTTTATCTTCCAAAGCAACACAGCCCGAAAAACGCATCAAATCATCATATTCTATACTCGCTTTAGTTGTGCGATGATATTTTTCTAAATAATGATTCAACTCTTCGCAAATAGGATAAATGGGCTTTTTAAATGCTATTTTTACATCTTTCATTTTCTAATTCATCTACCTTACGAAGGTAAGCGTAAATTTATTTTTTTATAATTGTAAATTGGATTATTATTTGTTAATTTAAGACCAAATAAAAATCTTAATAAAATGAATATTCAAGTCAGAAATTTGACACTTGAAGATTATAGTGATTTGACTATTTCAACAAAAGAAGCTTATCACAATCAACTTGGAACATGGACAGTTGAAGAAATAAAAGAATTGTTAGCTATTTTTCCACAAGGACAATTGTGTGTTGAAGTTGATGGTAAAGTTGTAGCTTCTGCATTAAGTATTATTGTAAATTCTAAGAAAACAAATCTTGAGTCAGATTACGATACGATTACTTCTAATGGGAAATTCTTGAAACACGATTCTGAAGGTGATATTTTGTATGGAATAGAGGTTTTTGTGCATCCAAATTATCGTCAACTTCGCTTAGGTAGACGCTTATATGATGAGCGAAAAGCATTGTGTGAAGAGATGAACCTGAAGTCGATTGTCGCAGGTGGTCGTATTCCAAATTATTATAAATATTCGAAAGAATTAACACCTCGTCAATATATTGAGAAAGTAAAAAGCAAAGAAATATATGATTCTACGTTGGCTTTCCAAATTTCCAATGATTTTAATGTCAAAAAAATCTTGAAAAATTATCTGAAAGACGATAAAGAATCGTTAGAATATGCGACGCTATTAGAATGGAATAATATCTATTATGAATCAGAATTAACATCTAATTCACCTACCAAACGTAATATTCGTCTTGGATTGGTGCAATGGCAAATGCGTTTGTTTAATGGGTTACAGGATTTTTATGATCAAATCGAATTCTTTGTAAATGCAGTTAGTGATTATGGTTCGGATTTTATCATGTTTCCAGAGTTTTTCAATACACCGTTGATGAGTCCTTACAATCACTTGAAGGAAATTGAAGCGATGCATCAATTGGCAACGATGACAGATGATATTGTAAAGAAAATTCAAGAATTTGCCATCACCTATAATGTCAATATTATTTCTGGTTCGATGCCACATCTAAAAGATGGTAAACTATACAATACGTCTTTTCTTTGTCATCGTTCGGGTAAATTAGATTCGTACAGTAAAATTCATATTACACCAAACGAATTCAAGTATTATGCGTTAAATGGTGGTGATGAAATCAAAGTTTTTGATACGGATTGTGGTAAAGTTGGATTACTAATTTGTTACGATGTCGAGTTTCCTGAATTAAGCAGAATTTTGGCAGATCAAGGAATGGAAATTTTATTTGTTCCTTTCATGACAGATACGCAAAATGGATATACTCGTGTCCGTAGTTGTGCGCAAGCTCGTGCCATAGAAAATGAATGTTATGTTGCAATTGCAGGTTCTGTAGGGAATTTACCACGCGTTAACAATATGGATATTCAGTATTCTCAATCGGCTGTTTTTACGCCTTCAGATTTCTCATTTCCAAATAATGGAGTGAAGGCAGAAGCGACACCAAATGCCGAAATGGTTCTTGTTGCTGACGTCGATTTGTACCTTTTGAAAGAGTTGCATGAATATGGAACAGTAAAAACAATGAAGGATAGACGAAAAGATTTGTACCAAGTGCAATTGATAAAATAACCTAAAAAAAACCTCCAAAATGGAGGTTTTGTTTTAGTTCTTATTCTTGTGACTATCTCTTGAATAAGAACAATAATTAACGATATAGATTTTAGGTTCGGTTGAAAATCTATTCTAAATGTAGAACTAAATTTTTATAGAAACAAAACATTTAATATCACAATTCGAATTTTAACATTAATCATAATCATAATTTAATTCTATTTCGAAGATTTGAATATATTTTTTTTTGAATTTATTCGGTACAAATTGATTAAAATAGATTTTTTTTCGGTTATTTGAAAAATGAGGGATTCCTGTTAACTGATGATTGAATGTGTTGTTTTGATAAAGTACGCTCGATCTTTTTTCGGTTAGATCTAAAATGATAATTTTTTGATCACTAAAAAAAACAGCTAATTTTCCATCAACAGATAGATTGAAAGGAGAATCAATTGATTGTTCTAAAAATGAATATTGAATAATCTCGTTAGAAATCAAGTTTACGCCAAATAATTGTGTAGTTTGATGTTCATCTTCCATTAAAAAGTAGATGACTTTTCCGTCTTGAGAAGAGCGTAACCAATGACGAAAGTTACTAATTCCTTTTTTGGTAAATGTGATTCTTTTCTGCGAAATACACTTCGGAACATCTGGTAATGTTGTTGTCGTTCCTAATAAATTATCGGTTTCGTCAATAATAATTTTATCAGGAATAGTTGCGACAAAAATTTCAGTTTTCAAATCACCATTTTTATCTCTTACATATCCTTGAAAAGCAATGTTATGAGAAGAATTTATCCAACATTCATCAAAAGCTTTTTCAATTTCATCACTTCCATTTGTAGGAAACGGAACAACTTTAGAAACGATGATTGAAAACATTTCGCCCGAATTATTCTCTAAATTTTCATCAAAATTAACTTCTACTTTTTGGGGAAACATCATTCCAACTACGCGCTGATCTTTAACGGTAGGATTGTGCTTTGACTCTTGTTCTAAAATAAAATCGTTGTACGTGAAACTTATCCAATTCGTTTCTTTTTTCCACGAATGCGAATGTGTTCCACCTCTCAAAGCTCCGTTGGTAAATGGGGGCTGAATGTTGCGAGCATCCATAAAAATGGGTTGATTCGGATATTCTAAATCAATTGCTACCGCAGTTCTTCTTGTAGCTGAATATGGATTTGTTTGATTCGCATTGCGAATTCCATGGATGAAAATGACTTTATTTTTGATTTGAGAAAATGACACCGCTCCAACTCCAGGTCCAAACTGTGTTTGATTTTGGGTTTTATAAATTAACTGATTTTCTAACGTTTTGGTATTGAATAAAAAAATAGAAGAAGTTTCTCCAATTTTTGTGTCATCATTACGAGTATCATAAACCAAATATTTACCATCGAATGATTCGATTTGGAAATGATGCAAAGTGTGTCCAAAATTATCAAAGGTTAGTTGAGTTGGCGAATTTGTATGTATTAGAGTTGTCATAATGGCAAATTTAAAATTGATTTTTGGTTTTATTCCAACCTTCAATCAAAAGAAAAACGTCAATTTATTTATTTCCTTCGATAGTTTAATTAGAAAAATCCCCGATGTCGCGGATTTGCAATCCGTGACCTTATCTATACATCTATATCTACCCCATAAACACTACCTTAACTTCCAAATCATTATCCAAACCTGCATAATTACGTGCCGAACTGAAATAATAATCTTCTGCATTTACAACCACTTTCTCTTTTACAGGATTTTGATGAATGTAATTTATCTTCTCCTTTATAAATGAATTAGAATAAACAGATTCTGCATGGTAACCATCTTGCCAAACCTTATATTGTTGCTGGCGTTTTAAATGTGCACAAGCTTCGGTAAAATATTTTAACATCCATTCTCGTCTGCTTTCAGGTTCATTTATTATGGTTTCTATTATTTTTTTACTTGTGTACTTTTTAAAATTTCGCATTATTTCTGCTAATGTTAACGATTCTACACTTTTACAAAGCAAATGCAAATGACTGTGCATTAAAACATAAGCATAGATTTCTAAACCTTTATGCTTTTGACAATATCTTATAGGCATCATAATTTTCTACTGGTGCATTCTTGTAAAATGCTTTAAAAGCATCATTTTTAGAATTAGCTATATCAATAAATAAATCATTTGCCCAACATTGTGATTGTGCATTTAGGATAATTCCTAGAAATACAAAAACTATTAATAATACCTTTTTCATAATTAGTTGCATAAAATTAGTTTAGGGTTCTTTTCTCTCAGATTTTTCCATGCATCGAATGCGTTCTGATTATCCAATGCTTTTAATACATCTGGAGATGCGCTACCAAAATTTTTTTCAAAAATCTTTTTCAAAAATCTTTTTCAATTCTGTTGTTATATTAGTTTTTTGCATGAAAATATGAAGTTCAGCATTATCAATGAACATTGTTAAATTATTATTAGGATCAATCATACCTTTACTGCTTTTTCCTTCTCTTAAAAACTTAATATTATCTTGAATAGACTTGTATTTTAACCATTCATTCACATCGGTCTTGATTGTTGTTTTCATAGAAACTGCTGTATTAACAAATATATCATTCCCTTGACGAGTTCCTTTATAAAAATCAACTCCTTTTACATTAAAGGATATATCCCTCGAGTGATTCCAACCATCCATTTTTTTATAGTGATAGTGCCCCATAATGTCTTCAAACAATGTCCGTCCACCCAACATGTCGGGAATTGGATATTTCGTTTTCCATATATTGGTAATATCTTCTAATTTTTCCGGTAATGTTTTAACGAGAAAGTCGTCAAGCGTTTTCGAAATCTTCTTAACTTTCTTAAACGCATCGCCTAGTTTATCTGCAATCTCTGGTAAATCTTTTACTATTGCCGCTCCTGACATTAGTGTAATAACCGAGTTGCCTACACCACGTGTGGCTAAGTGGCTGCGTTCGCCATTGTCTTTACTGTTTAAAGATTTGTTCCAATCTTCTGGTGTATTGCCTGTGGTTACCGTTAGGATTACATCACCTAATATTGGAAAAAATTCTTTCGGGTTTTCACCAACTTGGGGTCTAATTTCTTTAAACTGTGTTTTTATACCACTACGTACTTCTTCATCTACAGCAACGTCGTACACCAATACCCCCCAAGCTGGTAATATCGGTTACTTTTTGTGCAATAACCTCAAAACTTCCTGTAACAAGTCCTGGTGCCTTAATAGTAGCATTAGAGGAATCTGAATAAGTAGGTTTTTCTATCTCTCCTGTTTTTAATAGATAAGTTGTAAGACCTATTCCTTCAGATATAATTTTTATGTATTTGCCTTTTATCTCTATCTTTTTTCCATAGGCAAAGGGTTCATCGCTACTAAAGTTTCCTTTTAGATCATATCTATTTACACCCCGATGTCGCGGATTTGCAATCCGTGACTTTATCTATACAATTCTACTGTTGTTATGGTTATAAAATAGGTTATAAAATAGGCACTGCTACTATCGGTTACTTTTTGTGCAATAACCTCAAAACTTCCTGTAACAAGTCCGGGTGCCTTAATAGTAGCATTAGAGGAATCTGAATAAGTAGGTTTTTCTATCTCTCCTGTTTTTAATAGATAAGTTGTAAGACCTATTCCTTCAGATATAATTTTTATGTATTTGCCTTTTATCTCTATCTTTTTTCCATCGGCAAAGGGTTCATCGCTACTAAAGTTTCCTTTTAGATCATATCTATTTACACTATTTTCTGCTAAAAACTTATTGGTTTGTGCCTTTAGATGTTGTGATAACTGTTGTAATTGCTGTTTTGGTTGCTTTATTATCAACTACTTGTATATTATTTCTTATTCCAAATGCTTTTACTTGGATGCGACCATTATCATATGTATATCGGATTTTGGTATCTATTTTCGTATCTGTCCAATCTCCGCTATCAATTTGATTGTTAGTTAAAGCTTTTTTTACTTCAACTATCTTTCCGCTTTCCTTTGCAAAAATTTTCAGCTTATTACCAATCCATTTTTCTAATTCTGCACTTTGGTTTCCGCTTTGCTCTTCGCTTTAAATGACGATAATAAACCTGTCGGTCCACCCCGAACAATTCATAGGAGAATCTTATGGTTTCTTTTTGTTCCTTTCGTAAAGAGTGGATAGTTCGGGGGGTGAGTTTTTTCGTATATCAATTTGATATTCCTCTTCGGCAAGGTTAATCATCATGTCAAAAATAATAGCTTTTTTATCCGCTACATAAGCCTGTTTTTCAAGAAAGGTCTTCTGTTTTTGCAAAAGTTTTACTTGAGCTTCAAGCTCCATAATCTTTTGTTGTGGTGGCTTTGGCATATTCGATGGGGATTGGTTCTCCTAGTCAAAGGTACCAAATTTTCTGAGCCAACTTACAACTGTGCTTCGGGCTTGGATGCCATATTTACGACAAGCAACAGTGGTAGAGAGTTCTCCAGACTCGATTTCTTTTACAACGTTCAACTTAAAAGACATACTGTAATCGCGCTGAGTGCGTTTGACATAGTTGTTTCTTTCTTCCATAATAACGATTATTTTTTTGAAAATTATCTTAGCAACCTTCATTGTACATTACATCAAAAGAAACAACTTTATCATTCACTAAATAGAATTGTAAAATTGAGGCATTATCATAATCTTCTATATTAAAATAACGAAAAGCCTTTGTTCTTTTTTCTGTTTTTTCATCGTATCCATCAAAAATTTCGATGTTTAGGTTTTTATATTTGGAAAGTAATTCATCCAAAGTAGAACCAATCTTTATTCCTGATAAGGTTTTTAAGCTTGAATCAGATGATTTAATCATATAAATTGTCAAATTATCAGCTCTATTGCTTTCACCGTTTTGAGTTAAACCAACTTTGTACGTTATCCCTTTAGAGACAATTGTTAAATCACCATCAGGATAACCATATTCATTTAATTTTAGCTTAAATTTTTGTCCAGTTAATTTCTCTAATTCAGACAATTTCATTCCAAGTTTAATATCATTGATTCTCGTTGTCGAAACTTGTGCTTGTGTAGTAATTCCAACTATTAAAGCAAGTATAAAAAGTATATTTTTCATTGTTTTTAAATTTAAGTTTGATTAACTTTTATTCGTATGAAAATAAGCTTGATAATTTCTCTCATTTACCTTATTTAAATTTACTTTTTTTTAAATCTTTTTGTTAAAAAAATACTCCAAGAAGCCTATAGCTTTTGGAGTATTATATTTGATGATTTTTTCTTAATTGATTGAATTAGTTCTTAATTAAAGATTGTGTTTCTGTTGAACCATCTTGATTAAAAACACGAACAATGTATTTCCCTTTTTTCAAACCTTGTACATTAAAGTTTGTTTTTTGGCTACCATCTAATTTTTTACTCATCACTTCATTTCCAATGATTGAATAAATAGACACTGAGCTTGCCTTTGACGGATGATCAAATTTTATTGTTACAGTAGAAATAGCAGGATTAGGATAAATGCTAATCGAGCTTTTATCTTGATCAAGTTTAGACTGCGCAGTTGCTGTTCCTAAAGTGAATAATAAAATTGATATAAATAGTATAAAGTGTTTCATATGCTTGTAATCCTAACAAATATAAAAATAAATTATTATAAAACAAACATTTCAAAACTTATACCAAATAAAAAAAGTGATGCTAAATTTAGCATCACTTTAAGAGATATAATAAAAAATTATAAATTTATTATAAGCTGTAACGGATGTATCCTGTTACTTTTAATTCTGGGTTAACCGCTTTAACAACATCTTTAACAGAAGTTTTTCCGTCTTTGATTGATGGTTGGTGAACTAAAGTATTCTCTTTGAAGAATTTTTGTAATTTACCTTGAGCAATATTTTCAATCATGTTTTCTGGTTTACCTTCAGCAATCAAAGTTTCTTTAGCGATAGCTAATTCAGTATCGATTACAGATTGAGCAACTTGTGTTTCATCTAAAGCAACTGGGTTCATTGCTGCAACTTGCATAGCAACGTCACGTGCAACGTCAGAAGCTCCATCTACGTTAGCAGATAAAGAAACTACAGCACCAATTTTGTTACCAGCGTGGATGTAAGAATTAACGATAGCACCTTCGATTGCTTGGAAAGTACCGATTTCGATTTTCTCTCCAATAACACCTGTTTGCTCAGTTAATTTTTCAGCAACTGTAATTCCAGCGTATGGTAAAGCTAATAATTCTTCTTTAGAGTTAACTGTTAAAGCTAAATCAGCGATTTCGTTAGCCATAGCAACGAAAGCATCATTTTTAGCAACGAAGTCAGTCTCACAGTTTAATGCGATAACAATACCTTTAGTTTGGTCAGCGTTAATTTTAGCAATAACTGCACCTTCTGAAGAATCGCGGTCAGCTCTTTTAGCAGCTACTTTTTGTCCTTGTTTACGTAAAACTTCTACAGCTTTATCAAAATCTCCACCAGCTTCTTCTAAAGCTTTTTTAGAGTCCATCATTCCCGCACCAGTTGCGTTTCTTAATTTACTTACCTCTGCGGCTGTTGCTTTGTAGCTCATAGTAATATTTTTATTTTGTTTTCTTAATATTTTAAATAAAAGTAGCTCATACACCACAAAGTGGTATAGGAGCTACAAGGTATATTATATCGATGAAATGATCATCAAGTTAATGTTAAGCTTCTTTAGTTTCAGCTCCTTCTTCTTTACCTTCTTTTGCTTTTTCTTTTTCTGCTTTACGTGTTGATAAACCAGCTTTGATAGAATCAGCTACTGTAGTTAAGATGATATCGATAGATTTAGAAGCATCATCATTTGCAGGGATTGGGAAATCTACTTGACGAGGGTCAGTATTTGTATCAACCATTGCAAAGATTGGAATACCTAATTTTTGAGCTTCAGCGATTGCGATGTGCTCACGTACGATATCTACAACAAAAACTGCAGATGGTAAACGTGTCATATCAGCAATAGAACCTAAGTTCTTTTCTAAAGATGCTCTTTGACGATCAACTTGTAATCTTTCTTTTTTAGATAGTGTTTCAAACGTACCGTCTTTTTTCATACGATCGATTGAATTCATTTTTTTAACTGCTTTACGGATAGTAACAAAGTTAGTTAACATCCCACCAGGCCAACGTTCTGTAATATAAGGCATGTTGATTTCTTCAGCATGCTTAGCTACAACATCTTTTGCTTGTTTTTTAGTTGCAACAAAAAGAACTTTACGTCCAGATGCTGCAATTTTTCCTAACGCTTCAGATGCTTCATCTAATTTCACTGCAGTTTTGTGAAGGTCGATGATGTGGATTCCGTTTTTCTCCATAAAAATATAAGGAGCCATAGCCGGATTCCATTTTCTTGTTAAGTGACCAAAGTGCACACCAGCACCTAATAAGTCCTTTACATTTACTTTTGCCATTTTCTTTTTTTTAGTTTACGTTCCGTTATCTCAACAAGCAACAAATAAGTGGTCGAAAATTTCTCGCCTTATTTGTTTAGATGCTAAACCAACGGAAAATGGATTTTTTAATGAATTGAATAAATTAACGTTTAGAGAATTGGAATTTCTTACGCGCTTTCTTTTGACCGAATTTTTTACGTTCAACCATACGTGGGTCACGTGTTAATAACCCTTCTGGTTTTAATTGTAAACGAAAATCTGCGTCAATTTCACATAAAGCTCTAGAGATTGCTAAACGAATTGATTCAGCTTGACCAGTGATTCCACCACCAAAAACTTTGATATCTACATTGTATTTATCAGTTGTACCAGTGATTAAAAATGGTTGCTCTACTTTGTATTGTAATACTGCTGTAGGGAAGTAGTTTGCTAACTCGCGTCCGTTAATGAAGATCTCTCCATTTCCTTCTTGTAAATATACACGAGCAACAGATGTTTTTCTACGTCCGATTTTATGAACTATTGCCATTGAATTAGATTATAAATATTCGTTAATATCGATTTGTTTTGGTTGTTGAGCTTCGTGATTGTGCTCTGTACCAACAAATACATGTAAATTAGTCAATAATTTACTACCTAATTTGTTTTTAGGTAACATACCTTTTACTGACTTTTCGATTAAGCGTACAGGATCTTTTGCAAATACTTCTTTTGCAGTTAAAGATCTTTGTCCACCTGGGTAACCTGTGTGACGGATGTATAATTTCTCATCCCATTTGTTACCTGTTAATTGAATTTTGTCAGCGTTTAAAACAATAACATAATCTCCACAATCTGCATGAGGAGTGAAGTTTGTTTTGTGCTTACCTCTGATAAGCTTCGCAACACCTGACGCTAAACGACCTAATGATAAGTCAGTAGCGTCCACAACTACCCATTCCTTTTGAGCAGTTTCTTTGTTGGCTGATGAAGTTTTGTAACTTAACGTGTCCACTATCTTGATTTTTAATATTTTATAAATTACCGACAATCCGATCGGGGTGCAAATGTACAAAATGATTCTGTTTTCCCAAAAAAAATCAGGATTTATTCATCACTTTGATTGATTTGTACCATTAAGACGGTTGTCAAAACGTTTGCAAAATTACGTTAATTAATTGGATTTTCAATATTTTTTATTTTAAATGATACAATAATTTTGCAATTAATCCATTTTTTTTATAAAGTAAATGCTTGAATTACTGAAAATTATTTATAAATTTAATTCAATTAACAATAATATGAAATGAAAAGAATAGCCATATTTATTTTTCTATTTGTTGCTTTTCATGTAAAGGCACAGAAAGCAGAAATTTTAGAATATAATTGGGTTTTAGAGAAAGTAGTTCTTAACAATGAAGAATACTTATTACCTACAGATTCTTTTAAAACAGGAGAGACTTCTTTTTCTAAATCTGAATTTAATAGTAAAATTTGTAATACGTATGTTTCTCAGATTAGTTTTAAAGACGAAGATACGATTCTTTTTAATGAAGGTTCTGTAACTTTGATTCAATGTAATCCTATTACGGAAAATCACTATAATAAGTTTGAAAATCATTATTTTTTTGGATTTTTTAGCGAAAACTTTAATTCCAATACCGTTTCATATACTTATCAAATTTACGAGAACAATAATGGTTATAAATTAACAATTATAAATTCTAAAGGTGATAAAGCGATTTATTTTTCTGAGAAATTGAATATAAAGGAGATGAAAGCAAATACAGTGACGGTGTCGCCTAATCCTGTTAAGCGTTTTTTTTATGTAAAGAATGCAACAGCTTATAAAAAATTATCAATTGAAATTTATGATATGCAAGGAAGGTTAGTGAAACAAGAAAATTTAAATAGTAAAAAGGAAGTTGATGTTTCTGATTTATTAAAAGGAAATTATGTGGTAAATATTAAAGATGTTGACAACATTATTTCACAAACTAAGATTATTAAGAATTAAATAAAAACGTCCAAAACAAATTTGTTTTAGACGTTTTATATGATTAGTTTAAATCGTTTTAATCTCTCGAAAAAGGTAAAATACTTTGTGTTGTAGAGCCTAAACCATCTATCCCATATTCGATGACATCACCTGGTTTTAACCAAATTTGTGGTGTTTTTCCCATTCCAGATCCTGCAGGAGATCCAGTAGAAATAATATCTCCAGGCATAAATGACATGAATTGAGATAAGTAAGAAATTAATTTGGGAATGCGGTAAATAAAATCGCTTGTATTTCCATCTTGCATGATTTCACCATTCAATTTTAACCAAACACGTAAATTATTTACATCTTCAATCTCATCTTTAGTCGCAATAAAAGGTCCAACTGGCGCAAATGTATCACATCCTTTTCCTTTGTCCCAAGTTCCACCACGTTCGGTTTGGAAAGCGCGTTCAGAAATATCGTTGATCAAAGCATAGCCATAAACATAATCCATAGCTTCTTCTTCCGAAACATTGTTAGCTTTTTTACCAATAATTAGACATAATTCCGTTTCCCAGTCCATTTTAGTAGAACCATTAGGTTGCATAATTCCGTCTTCTGGTCCGTTAAAAGATTGATTTGCTTTGATAAACATAATCGGTTCTGCTTGTTGTTGCAAACCAGTTTCTTTCACGTGATCTTCAAAATTAAGTCCAACACAAACAATTTTACCAGGACGAGTCAAAGGAGTACCAATGCGAACATCGTCTTCAACAAGTGGTAAGCTATTAATGTTAAGCTCGATATATTTTTCTAACGTTTTTTGTTTATCTATATTTCCAAAAAAGTCTTCATCATAGATGATTCCAGATGCTGAAACATCAAACTTTTTATCATCGATGATAATACCTGATTTTTCTTGACCTTTTGGTCCAAATCTAAAAATTTTCATTATTGTTACTATTTTTTCCGCTGCAAAGATACAACGATTAGATTTTGCTCGATTAAATTAAAAAAAGACATCTGTCAGTAACAGATGTCTTGTATGGATAAAAGTACGTCTATTTGTCTAAATTATTTAGCGATACCTCTTGAAATTACAATTTTTTGAATTTCTGATGTTCCTTCGTAAATCTGCGTAATTTTCGCATCACGCATCATGCGTTCTACATGGTATTCGCGAACATATCCATTTCCTCCGTGAATTTGTACCGCTTCCGAAGCAACTTCGTTTGCCGTTTTTGAAGCAAATAATTTTGCCATTGCACCAGAAATTGATATATCTTGACCGGCATCTTTTTCAGCAGCAGCTTTGTAACATAACATACGAGCAGCCGTAATATTAGTTGCCATATCAGCTAATTTGAACGCTACAGCTTGATGATTAATGATTTCTGTTTTAAATGCTTTACGGATTTTGGCATAATCTAATGCTAATTCGTAAGCACCTTGTGCAATTCCTAATGCTTGAGAAGCGATACCAATACGACCACCATTCAATACATTCATTGCGAATGCAAAACCAAATCCATCTTCACCAATTCTGTTTTCTTTCGGAACTTTTACATCATTAAAGAATAATGAATGTGTATCAGATCCTCGGATACCCATTTTTTGTTCTTTTGGTCCAATTTCGAAACCTTCCCATCCTTTTTCTACAATGAAAGCATTGATTCCTTTATGACCTTTTTCTGGATCAGTTTGAGCAATTACTAAATATGTAGAAGCAGTTCCTCCATTTGTAATCCAGTTTTTTGTTCCATTTAACAAGTAGTAATCTCCCATATCTACTGCAGTAGTTTTTTGAGAAGTAGCATCAGAGCCAGCGTCTGGCTCAGATAAACAAAATGCTCCGATTACTTGACCAGAAGCTAATGGAACTAAATATTTTTGTTTTTGTTCTTCAGAGCAATATTTCTCCATTCCAGCACAAACCAACGAGTTGTTAACTGACATTACAACAGCTGCAGAAGCGTCAACTTTTGCGATTTCTTCCATTGCAATTACGTAAGAAACGCTATCTAAACCTGATCCTCCGTATTTTGGGTCAACCATCATTCCTAAGAATCCAAGTTCTCCCATTGTTTTTACAGCATCGGTTGGAAAAGTAGATGTTTCGTCGCGTTCGATTACTCCGGGTAATAATTCAGCTTTTGCAAAATCGCGAGCAGCTTGTTGAATCATTAATTGTTCTTCCGATAATTGAAAATTCATGTGATTATTTATTTATGGTTTTTATTATTTATAATTTTTTATTCAAATTTTAGAGAAAAAACGAAGGCTCTTGTTGAGATTGAGTTTAAACTTCCTGTCCAATAAGGTTTCGTATCAGGTTTGTCTGGAACAATTTCATTGTTAAAGAAGAACATACCTTTTAGAGCTGGTGTAAGTTTAAAACGTTTGAAATAGATTTCAACTCCAATTTCAGCTTGCCAATTAAAGTTATTCGTTGTTGTTCTGAAAACTCCAGTAGCATTATCATCTTCTTTCTTTTCGTTGGATTGCAGATTCATTAAATATCCCAAACCTCCTTGTATATAAGGACGTGTGTTGTACCAACGATCTCCATGAAAATTAAGTAATAAAGGTATTTCGACATAAGTAGATTTAACTTCACGTTTTATGTTTGTATCTTCTGGGTCGTAGAAGCCATTAATAGGATCAGATAAAATATAATTTGTAAAATACAATGTTCTTTGGGCAAAATGCAACCCAGGTTCAGATTTTACGTCTATGTAATCATTTATACGCATTTTTGCGATTAATCCAACAGAAAAACCTGCTTTACTTTCTTGGTCCAAATACACTAAGCCGTGTTCGTTTACTCCGTCATCTTCTGGGATCTGAGGAGTTCCTGGTAAAGGATTCTTTTGTGCTTTTGGAACAATCTTGTAATTCATCATATTTGTACCCAAAAAATATCCGAAACTAAATTTTTTTTGATCAGTTTCAGTTCGGTTTTCACTTCTGTCATTGTTTGGGCGAAACTGCGCATTTGCAATACTTGCAGCAGTTAACGATAATGCGATGATTAGATTTTTTCTCATAGACTTTCAACGAATAACAAGCAATTTTATTTTATACTTTTATAAATGCTTGCAATACCAAATGTAAGTTTTTTATCAATAGGTTGTGTGAATTTTACACTTTTCAAAATATTTTTCATTTCTTCTCCATGAGGAAAAGCACGAACAGAATCTGGTAAATAGGTATATGCGCTTTGATCTTTAGAAACCATTTTTCCAATAGCAGGTAAAATATTTTTAGAATAAAATGTATACAATTGTTTCATTGGGAAAGCTGTAGGGTAAGAAAATTCTAAAATAATAAATGTTCCACCTGGTTTTAATACACGATTAATTTCGGCTAAACCTTTTTCTAAATTCTCGAAGTTACGTACGCCAAAAGAAACCGTTACACAATCAAAAGTATTGTCAGAGAAAGGTAAATTTTCAGAATCTCCTTGTACCATATCGATACGTTCTTCCAAACCTGCTTCTTTTACTTTTTTGCGACCAACTTCCAACATTCCGTTAGATAGGTCTAACCCCGTAATTTTAGCGTTGGTATTTTTACCCATCATTATCGCTAAATCTCCAGTTCCTGTTGCGATATCTAAAATCGTTTGTGGTTGAGAAGCTTTTACCATTTTGATGACATCTTTTCTCCACTGAATATCAATTCCCATTGATAAAACGCGGTTTAATAAGTCATATTTAGGAGAAATGTTATCGAACATTTGTTCGACTTGTTTCTTTTTATTTAAATCTGATGAATCGTAAGGAGTTACGCTATCGTGTTGATGATTTGCCATTGTGTAAAGTTATAAAATCTAAATTTTATTCGTAATTCTCGAAATAAAATTGTTTAAAATCTTCTTTGTTAAATATTTTCGATAAATCGGTTGCTTTTTCGCTACTCGCACTTTTAATGAACATTTTAGGATAATCTTGATCAATGTTGTAATAAAAGTTTTCGATGTATAATTGAGAAGATTTTTCGATAATTCCGTGATAAACTTTATCGTCTATCGCAATATTGTTTGATAAAAAGATTGAATCTTTATTTTTTCGAACACCATAAGGGCGTGTAAATGTATAATAATCTTGACGCGCAGGATTTATAAATCCATTTGCACGTGTAATATCAACAACTGTGTCTACGTTCTTATTGTCAAAAGTATAAACGATATGGGCTTTTCCTTTTTTTAGTTCTACACGCGCATTTTGTTGTGGAGCAATAGTGAAATCTTTATCGTTAATTTTAATTGTCAATGTTTTGTTCGATGGATTATCAATTACATAACCATCTTTTTTATTCAAAAAGAGATTGTAGACAATCACAATCAAACCTGCTAATGCACAGACTATTAATAGACCAACTAATGATGGATTTTTTTTCATGCTGCTAAATTAATTATACTTTATTAAATTAGCTATGAGTTATTACATATTTTTATCTACTATTTTAATGAAATGTGTAACTTTGCCGGTATTATTTTTTTATTTTAATTGAACAATATTAATATGATAAACTCTGTAATTACAGGTTCTGGACATTACCTACCAAACAGAATTGTTACAAACGAACATTTTATTAATTACGAATTTTTTGATGATAATGGTAATCGTTTAGATAAAACGGGAGAAGAAATTACACGTAAATTTGAGGAAATTACAGAAATTAGAGAAAGAAGATATGTTGAAGACGATTTGTTAAATTCTGATATCGCAACATTTGCTGCTAAACAAGCAATAGAAGATGCTGGGATTAATCCAGAAGAATTAGACTATATTATCGTTGGACATAATTTTGGAGATATAGATCCTGTAGGACATCAAATCGATATAATGCCATCTATTTCGGCAAAAGTAAAACATAACTTAGGGATTAATAATTTAAAGTGTAAGCCTTATGACATGACATTTGGTTGCCCAGGTTGGATAGAATCATTGATTTTAGGTCATCAATTTATACAAGCAAATATTGCGAAAAAAGTATTGGTGATTGGTTCTGATACTTTATCTCGTGCGGTGGATCCACATGATCGTTCGGCAATGATTTTTGCAGATGGTGCAGGAGCAGTGGTTTTAGAAGCAAAAGAAGCTGATCATAAATATGGAATTCTTAATCACGAAACATTAAGTTATACAGGTGACGAATTAGCTTTTCTTACTAATAGTGTTTCGGTAAATCCAAACTTTAAAGGTTCTGTAAAAAATATAAACATGAAAGGTCGTAAAGTTTATGAGTTTGTGTTGAAAAATGTTCCACCAGCAATCAAAGAATTATTAGCTGATACCAATCTTGATATTGATGATATCAATAAAATATTATTGCACCAAGCAAATGCAAAAATGGATCATGCGATGATTGAACGTTTATATAAAAGTTTTGGAAAAACAGCTCCTGAAAATATAGATCCTATGACGGTTCAGTTTTTAGGAAACACATCTGTAGCAACAGTTCCAACAATGTTTGATTTAATCAAAAAAGGTGATTTAGCTCCACATCAATTTCATGCAAATGATAAAATTATTTTAGCCTCAGTTGGTGCTACGATGAATATTAATGCATTGATTTATCAATTCGAAAATTAATATAAAAATACTGTAACTATCGTGAATACATTCGGAAGATTATTTAAAATATCAACTTTTGGCGAAAGTCATGGTGTAGCAATTGGAGGTGTTATTGATGGCGTACCGAGTGGAATCGAATTAGATTTTGATTGGATTCAAGCGCAATTAGATCGTCGTAAACCAGGACAATCTGCTATTGTAACGCAACGAAAAGAACCTGATACAGTTCAATTTCTTTCAGGAATATTTGAAGGAAAAACAACCGGAGCTTCAATTGGTTTTATTATTCCGAATGATAACCAGAAATCTCACGATTACGATCATATCAAAGGAGTTTTTAGACCATCTCATGCCGATTATACCTACGAAACCAAATATGGTGTTCGTGATCATAGAGGAGGAGGAAGAACCTCTGCACGTGAAACGGCAAATTGGGTTGTAGGTGGTGCTGTTGCAAAACACATTATTCCTGCAATTAATATTACGGCGTATGTAAGTGGAGTTGGTGAATTGAAATTAGATAATGATTATTCCGTTTTAGATTTTTCGAATATTGAGAAAACAGCTGTTCGTTGTCCTGATTTAGAAATGGCTGAAAAAATGATTGATCGTATTAAAGAAATTCGCAAAGAAGGAGATACTATTGGAGGAGAAGTAACTTGTGTGATTCAAAATGTACCAGTTGGTTTAGGAGAACCAATTTTTGATAAATTACATGCTCGATTAGGACAAGCAATGATGTCAATTAATGCTGTAAAAGGTTTTGAATACGGAGAAGGTTTTTCTTCAACTTCAATGAAAGGTTCTGATATGAATGATCAATTTAACCAAGACGGTACAACTAAAACGAACTATTCTGGAGGAATACAAGGTGGAGTTTCGAATGGAATGGATATTTATTTTAAAGTTGCTTTCAAACCTGTTGCCACATTAATGCAAGAACAAACTACGCTAAATGTAGATGGAGAAATGGTCGAAATGCACGGGAAAGGTCGTCACGATCCATGTGTAGTACCAAGAGCTGTACCAATTGTAGAAAGTTTAACAGCAATGGTTTTGGCTGATATGACGTTGCTTCAACGAACAAGAAATATATAGAATACTATAAAATCCGTTCTAAGAAGAACGGATTTTTTTTATTCCAATCAAAAAGAAAGTCTATAATTGATGATTTTAAAAATAAAAAAACCTCGCAATTTGCGAGGTTTCTTATTTGTATAGTTGAATAATAATTATTCTTCTGTAGATGGAGCTTCTTCTGTAGCAACTTCTTCAGACACTTCCTCTTTTTTCGCTTTCTTATCGTTAGCGTAAATTGGGTTATCGAAGTTAAAGAAAGAACCTTCTTCTTTATTAGCGTTAGCTGCTTTTTGAGCATCTAATTTAGCTAATTCTGCTCTAGTTTTAGCAGCTTCTTCAGCAGCTTTGATAGATGCAGCATCTGGTACAATTTCAAATCCAAAGTCTACTTCAACCTCTCTATGGAAACGAACTTTTGCTTCGTATTTTCCTAAACGTTTGATAGTATTTCCTGGGATTTTGATATTTTTCTTTTCAATTTCAACACCAGCTTTTACTAAAGCTTCTGCTAAGTCAGCATTGTTGATAGATCCAAATAATTTATCTCCAGAACCAACTTTAGCGTCGATTTTAACAACTAAACCTTCTAATTTAGCTGCTTTTTCTTTAGCTGAAGCAATTAATGAAGCTTCTTCTGCTTTACGCGCTTCTAAAGTTTCGTTTAATGCTTGTACATTTTTTGGAGTTGCAACTGATGCTAATCCACGAGGGATTAAGAAGTTACGTGCGTATCCAGGTTTTACTGAAACAACTTCAAATTCAAAACCTAAACCTTCTACATCTTGTCTTAAAATTACGTTCATGATATTTTAATATTTAGGTTATTATTTTAATTGATCACCAATGAATGGCATTAATGCTAAGTGACGAGCTCTTTTGATCGCTTTAGAAACTTTTCTTTGGTATTTTAAAGATGTTCCTGTGTAACGACGAGGTAAAATTTTACCTTGCTCATTCACGAATTGAATTAAGAAATCAGCGTCTTTATAGTCAACGTATTTGATTCCAAATTTTTTGAAACGACAATATTTCTTGTTTGATTGTGTTTCGATATCTAAAGGAGATAAATAACGGATTTCTGATTCGTTACCTCCTGCAGCTTTTTTTGCTAAATCGTCAATTGCCATGGCTTAATTACTTGTTAGAGTTAGACTTTAATTTTGTTCTACGTTTTTCAGCCCATTCAACACCGTGTTTGTCTAATTTCACAGTTAAGAAACGGATTACACGTTCGTCACGTTTGTAAGCTACTTCTAATTGAGAAACTAATTCGTTGTTGTCTGTTTTAAACTCTACTAAGTGGTAGAATCCATTTCTTTTGTTCTGAATTGGGTATGCTAATTTTTTCAATCCCCAGTTCTCTTTTGCTACGATTTCTCCTCCGTTAGCAGTAACAAAGTCATTGAATTTATTAACTGCTTCCTCTACCTGAGAATCAGATAGAACGGGAGTCAAAATGAAAACAGTTTCGTAATGTGTCATTTTTAACTTCTTTTAAGTTATTATTATACTAAAATTCGAGGTGCAAATATATAAATAATATTCTAATTATCACTAATGAATATTTATCGAATTTTTATTAACCTCTTATTTGTTGATTATTATTCAATTATCATGTTTGCGTTAAAAAAATGTTGACTTTTAATAAAAAAAATTTGCAGATTAAAAAAAGTGACTTACATTTGTCAACATAAAAGGCTAATGGCTTTTTCATAGGTTTAGGTTGGTTAAGGTTAAAACCCTCGTTTCTACGAGGGTTTTCCTTTTTTTTCTGAAAACATCTTCTTAAATTTGGTCATAATATTTAATGTAAAATTTTATGACAACAAAATACAATCCCATTCCAAATGAATTATTCATAAAGAATAGAGCGAAATTTGTAAAAGCAATGAAACCTCATTCTCTTGCTATTTTCAATTCAAATGATATTTATCCCATCTCATCCGATTCTACTTTACCATTTGCACAGCACCGTGATATATTTTATTTGTCGGGCGTAGATCAAGAAGAATCTGTTTTATTGATTTTTCCTGATGCTTATGATCCAAAATATAGAGAAATATTATTTGTTCGTGAAACAAATGACCATATTGCTGTTTGGGAAGGAGAAAAATTATCAAAAGCTCAAGCTACAGAAGTATCTGGTGTGAAAACAGTACTTTGGCTACAAGATTTACCAAATGTTTTACGCAAATTAATGGTTGAAGCAGAGAATGTTTATGTTAATAAAAATGAACATTACCGTGTGACAGAAGCTCCGCAAGTAGAAACTCGTGAAGATCGTTTTGTGAAGCAATTACAAGCAGACTATCCTGGGCACACTTATTTGCGCTCTAATCCTATTTTGCAACGTTTGCGTTCGGTTAAAGAACAAGAAGAAATTCAATTGATTCAACATGCATGTGATATTACAGAAAAAGGATTTCGTCGAGTATTAAATTTTGTAAAACCAGGTGTTTGGGAATATGAAATAGAAGCAGAGTTTGTACATGAATTTATTCGTAATCGTTCAAAAGGTTTTGCTTACACACCAATTATTGCGTCTGGTAATAATGCGAATGTTTTGCATTATATTCAAAATAATCAAGAATGTAAAGATGGTGATTTGATTTTGTTTGACGTTGCAGCAGAATATGCAAATTACTCATCTGATATGTCGCGTACAATCCCAGTTAATGGAAAATATACAAAACGCCAAAGAGAAGTATATGATGCCGTTTTACGTTGTAAAAAAGAAGCAGAAAACTTATTGGTTGCAGGAAATAATTGGTACAAATATCACGAAGAGTTAGGTAAAGTTTATACATCTGAATTGTTAGGATTAGGTTTATTAGATAAAGCTGATGTTCAGAACGAAGATCCAAATTGGCCAGCTTACAAAAAATATATGATGCACGGTACATCTCATCACATGGGATTGGATACGCATGATTATGGTTTGTTGACTGATGATTTTGTTGCTGGAATGGTATTTACAAACGAACCAGGATTCTATATTCCTGCCGAAGGTTTTGGAATTCGTTTAGAAGATGATTACGTTATTCAAAAAGAAGGAAATCCGTTCAATTTGATGCAGAATATTCCATTAGAAGCAGAAGAAATCGAAGATTTAATGAATAAATAATATTTGATTCAATAGATAAAAAAAAGGAACTCAATTGAGTTCCTTTTTTTATTGTAATATTAATTTTTAATCATTTTCTGGTGCCTCATGTGAGGGGATGTCATCTAAATCCAACATTTCTTTGGCCAAAGCGATCATTCGAGGTGTTCCTGTATGTTTATTTTTTTCGTCAGAAAGTTTAACAACACCAGTCCATTTAATATCAATCGAAGAAATTTCTGTTAATTTCATTACGATATTCATTGGACGAAGATTGGTGTCATTTGTTAAATTTGTACCAATACCAAACGATAACCCAATACGATCTTTAAATGCTTTTGTAATTACTTCTACTTTTTCAGAATTTAATCCATCTGAGAAAATTATAGTTTTGAATAATGGATTAATTCCCATTTTTTCATAGTGAGCAATTGTTTTTTCGCCAAATTCTATTGGATCTCCAGAGTCGTGACGAACACCATCAAATAATTTCGATAATTTTTTGTCAAATTGTCCAAAGAAAATATCTGAAGTATAGGTGTCAGTTAAAGCAATTCCTAAATCACCATAATATACTTTCACCCAGCGGTCTAAACTAATCGAATTGGCAATTTTGAACCCGTATCGAGCACCATGAAACATAAACCATTCGTGCGCATGTGTTCCAATTGGTTTTACGCCATATTTGTGTGCAAAGTGAACGTTAGATGTTCCCACAAAACTTTTTCCTTTGTGATTAGTAAGCTCTTTCATGACAATATCGTGTACTTCGTAACTGTGACGACGACGTGTTCCGAACTCTGCAACTGTCACACCAAGACGATTGTATAAATCGACTTTATCGCTTGTTCGTTTTGTTATTTCTCCGTTTGAGATGCGTTGAGCGTTGGTTAATTTGTAAAAAATTTCACTAATTAGACAAAGAATAGGAACTTCCCATAAAATTGTTCGGTACCAATATCCTTCAACAAGAACTTCAACATCTGATCCGTTTTGAGAGATTTTAACTTCTGCAGGATCATAACGATATCCTTGTAAAAAGTCTAAATAAGCAGGGCTTAGATAGGGACAATTTGTAGAAAAGAATTCTTTTTCATCTTTTGTAAGTGCTAACGAAGCCATTGCATTGATTTCATTTTGTAATTCTTCTGCAAAACCATTTGGAAATTCATGTTCACCTCGGTTGATAAATTTATAACGAGCCATTACATCTGGATACAATTTTGTAACCCCAAATTGCATGGTGAATTTATAGAAGTCATTGTCTATAATGGATTTTATTATACTCATTTCTTAGGTTTAAATTCTAACAATTTTTTTAAAATTAAAGATAAAAAAAAACCATCAATGAGGATGGTTTTTGAAAGAATATCTTATTAATAGAAGATTATTTTTTTGTTCTTTTTTCGATTTTTGGTAATTCAAAATTGAAGATAAAAGAGCGATCTCTGTTCCCAGAATACTCAGATAATCCTGTTCCTGAAATGTAATACTTGTTTCGAGCATACGCTAATCTTGAAGGTAAAATAATTACACCTTGAAAGTTATATAAATCGTTCACAGAACGTTCTGTTGTTTTGAAATGTTTTAAACCTTCTACAAAATTTTTCAATTCTAAATGTTCTCTTTTCACTCCGTTTTCAGTTTCTATTTCAGTTGGTGTGAAATAATAAAAAGTAGGGTCTTGTATTGCAGAACCGTCTCCTGAATTAGGCGTTCCAGAGGTAGAAACAGAACCATATTTTCTTTTATAATCAGTGCTGTTAGTTGCTAAAAAAGTACCTATTTCGTAGGAAATATAAATAGAAGTACTGTCATTAGAAATTATAGTTTCTCCAGTTCCTTTATAATTTGGGTTTTCGGCATACCAAATACCTAAGTTATCTTGTTTTGCAAGTGTTTTTAAAGCTGGATATGCATCGTCATCATTACCTTTTATTGTATCAAATTTTGTAAGTTTACCAGTCTTAGGGCTGAAGTAAAAATCTTCTAAATATTGTTGAATAGCTTCATCATCTAAAGCATTACGTTCTTCAACAGGAATTTTTGTTTCTTTATCTACACCACTATCATCATCATTATTACATCCTACTAAAACAGTAGAACAAGCAATTAAAGTAACGAAGAATTTCTTTATCATGTTATTTCGATTTATATTGCGAATTTAGAAAAAATATTAGTTTATCCTATTAAATATTAAGTTTTAAATGAGATTAGATAAATTTCTTTGGAGTGTTAGGTATTATAAAACAAGATCTTTAGCCGCTGATGCAGTAAAAAAGAATCGTGTGAAAGTAAATGGAGTTGTAGCAAAAGCGTCAAGAGAGATTGTCGCAGGAGATGCAATAGAGGTTAGAAAAGACCAAATAAATTTGTCATTTAAAGTTTTACAAGTCCCAAAAAATAGAATTGGAGCAAAATTGCTGACGTTACATATTGTTGATACAACACCAAAAGAAGAGTATGAAGTGTTAGAACTTCGTAAACTTTCGCAAGATTATTATCGCGAAAAAGGAGAAGGTAGACCAACGAAAAAAGATCGCCGCGATTTGGACGATTATTTAGAAGAAGGAGCAGAGGAATTCATCATAAAAGGAGAAGATTTAGATTAATTCTAAATCTTCTCCTTTTTTAAGTTGACTCATAATTTCGTCCAAAATTTCTAATGTACTTTGGGTCGTAATGCTAATCGTATATTTTGCTTTTTCGTAATATTGATTGCGTTCAAATAAATGTTTGGCAATAAATTCTGTCATTTCTTCATTTGAAAGATGAGCAATTAATGGACGAGTTTCTTTTCTGTTTTCAAGTCGTTTCACCAATTGAGGCAACTGAACGCGCATAAATATCGAAATCGAATTTTTAACAATCTCCTCCATATTATCATAATAAACAGGAGTTCCACCGCCTAAAGAAAGTACAATGTTAGTGGTTGTTAAAATTTCCTTCAAAGCTTCTCGTTCTTTTTTACGAAAACCTAATTCGCCTTCTTTTTTAAAAATATCACTTATTTTTGTTTGATATTTTTGTTCGATAAAATCATCCAAATCGATGAATTCGAAACCAAGTGCTTTGGCTAAATCTTTTCCGGTAGTCGATTTTCCGCTCCCCATATAGCCAATTAATGAAATAATCATTTGTTATATTTTTTAATCTACAGGTAAATCTTCCGAATAATAGATGGTTAATCTTGCAAAACCATCAAAAGTATCAATTTGATAAGAATAGGTGTTCTTTAATTTTCTTGCATCATAGCGCTCTACGTTATACGTAACCTCGTAATCTTCATTTGTAACAATCGAATTAGAATGATGATATTTTGATTTTGGAGCATCCTTTTTGATTTCTGCACGATATTGATTCAAAAATTTGATCGGAAAAGAATAGGTTAATTTATAAACTATTTCTTGCGAAATTTGAATAGCCGTGATTTTATTCAAAAACATTGTTCCTTGTGGATTATTTTTAATTTTCAAAGAATCCAATCGTTCTACATTTTGGATGTATAAATTTTTTCCAAGTTTAGAAACCTTAAAACAACGATCGTTTAATTTTTGATGGATGATTTGTGGTTGTTCTTTTATTAAATTTTTTAAGTCTTTTAAAGAAAAATTACTTAAATGTGCATCTTTTGTTTCTTGATTACAATTGTTTGCATATTCAGAATCGGGTACATCTGCTTCTGGATTATCAGATTTTTTGCACGAGATTACTGAAAACAAAGCAAAAATAATGTAGATAATATTTTTTTTCATTCTAAAATTTCAATCTTTAATTGCTTTTCCGAATACAATTCAGTTAACATAGATCTTGATTTGTTGGTGGACAAATATAATATTAAATCATTTATCAAGATGAAAAATGATGTTTCTATCTCATATTTTTTACTTTTTCTATGATGGAAATTTCATTTTTTTAAAAAATCTAAAATAATATTAAATTTTAAGTTCTTAAAATCGAAATGTTTAATTAATAAATTGTAAAAAACTTTATAAAACGTTTGTTAAATTAGTATTAATCGTCCTATATTTGCACTCGATTTAAGAGACCGACCTGGTAGCTCAGTTGGTAGAGCACAACACTTTTAATGTTGGGGTCCTGGGTTCGAGCCCCAGCCAGGTCACTTAGTCAAAATGTTCTTTTTTTTTACTGAAATAAATAAAAAATACATTTCGTTTTGTAAACTCAGATATAGTCGTATATTTGCAGTCCGAAAAAACGGAGACCTGGTAGCTCAGTTGGTAGAGCACAACACTTTTAATGTTGGGGTCCTGGGTTCGAGCCCCAGCCAGGTCACAAACTTCGCGTTATTGAGAAGTCTAAAAACAATAACACTCCAAAATGGAGACCTGGTAGCTCAGTTGGTAGAGCACAACACTTTTAATGTTGGGGTCCTGGGTTCGAGCCCCAGCCAGGTCACAAACTTCGCGTTATTGAGAAGTCTAAAAACAATAACACTCCAAAACGGAGACCTGGTAGCTCAGTTGGTAGAGCACAACACTTTTAATGTTGGGGTCCTGGGTTCGAGCCCCAGCCAGGTCACAAACTTCGCGTTATTGAGAAGTCTAAAAACAATAACACTCCAAAATGGAGACCTGGTAGCTCAGTTGGTAGAGCACAACACTTTTAATGTTGGGGTCCTGGGTTCGAGCCCCAGCCAGGTCACAAACAGGGACAATCTTTCTTTTAAGAATTGTCCCTTTTTTTATTCTATAATTTAACTGTTAGAAGTTTCTACAATTAATGGAAGTCTAATAGATAAAAACTGCATTTAGTGATATTTTTATATTACCCAATGCAGTTTTTTTTATTTTCTTAATTGTGAGATTAATTACGACAATCTTTAGAAGAGGTTTCTGTTATACTTACAATATCGATGACTTCATATACGCTTTGATAAGAAGCCGCAAAACCTTCGGTACTCTTTCCTTTGTCTTTGATAATAAGTTGAGCTGATACAGCCGTATATGGCTCTTTTCCTTTTGTAAGTTGAGCGTATATATCTTTTAATTTTCCTGTAGCGTCAGAAACCCAATATACGTTACTGCTACCACAAGGTTTAAAAGTTCTTGTTTCATGTCCAAAAGTTAAAGCACCTTCTATAGTTTGTGTAGTTCATTTAGAAGTGTCAATACGTGTTTTATCAGCAACTTTCTTAAAAGTTAAAACCGTATTTCCTTGTTTTAATTTCATGGCATCTTTATTCAATTCAACTATTGAATAGGATATTGTATCTATAGACGACTGTTTGTTTCCAATACTTTCAGCAACTAAAGAGAGTACATTATTCTCTACATGCCAAGATTTATAAAGCAAAGTTGCCATTTTATCAGATTGTGCACTACCATCTTCAAACATAGAAAAATGTAAAGCACTACTTGATAAATCCTCCCAAGAACCAATAAGTAAATCATAATGTTGGACACTATCTTTATTTACAGTTTCAAGATCTGTTGTTTCTTGATTAGAATCAGTTTTCGCATTTTGACAAGAAAGAAGTAATAGAGCACTTCCAATTAATGGCATTAAAGAATATTTAATATTCATTGTATAAAATTTAGTTTTAACAATATGCAAAAACAAAACCAAAGACACTTTATTAATTTCTTTATATAATAAAAGACATAATTTGAATAGATTCTATTTACTTTTGTTCGTTTTAAAATAAGAATTGAAGAGTAAAATACTCTAAGATTTATATGATAAAAGTCGCTGTAATTAAGTTTCTTATTATTTTCTAATCAACTCGATTCTCAGTTACTTTGTTCCACCGATTTTTAGAAGTATGAAGAAGAAAAAAACGATTCTTTCAAAAGTCATGAAAGTAATGAAAATTACAGGAATTTCTTTGGGAGGAATTGCATTGGTTTTATATGTGTCGCCTTATTTTTTTAAGGAACAAATTAATAATGGAATAAAAGAGGTTGCTAAAAATTACATCAACACAGCGGTTGATTTTAAGGATTTAGATGTGTCTTTTTTTCGTCATTTTCCAAAACTTACCGTAACACTTACCGATTCTTCAATCAAAGGTTCGGCGCCATATCAGACAGAAAATTTAATTTCAGCAAAAGAAATTGCGCTTGGTGTTGATATCAAAACATTGTTCGAGGATAAAATTATTTTCAATGAATTGTTTATTCATCAAGCAACAATTAATTTGAAAATAGATAGTTTAGGGCGTCATAATTATGCTATAACTGTTTCTTCAGATGAGGTTGAAAAAGTAGATGAAACAAGTGTTGGCTTAGCATTAAATAATTTCAAAATTTCTGATTCAAACTTTTTGTTTGATGATCAATCATCGAAAACATACCTAAAATTAGATCAATTGAATTACGATGGTTTAATTGACCTAACTCAAAACGAATTAACATTAAATGCTGATGCAGCAATTGATAAGGTCAATTTTAGTTTTGATGAGCAAAAGTATGTAAAAAACTTGCCTTTGAAAGGAACAATTAATTCGAAAATAGATCTGAATAATTTATCTTTTTATTTTATTGATAATAAACTTCAATTAGGTCAATTTCCGTTTTCGTTAAAAGGTTCTTTGTTGATGCCAGCTGAAAAAATTATTTTTGATTTGACGATTTCTTCGGATAAAAATGAAATGAAACATATTCCAGCAATTGTTCCGGAGATGTACCAAGAATGGGCGAAAGATATCCAAATGGATGGAGAATCATCGATTCTTTTTACCATGAAAGGAACGATGAATAACGAAACTAAAGAAAATCCAGATATACATATTGAAGTCAAAATTGATGAGGGTTCATTAAACTATAAACAATCATCTTCGCCAATTCAACATATTAATCTTATTTCTACGATTGATTTATATGCGTTAGATCCAGAAAAAATGCGTGTAAAAGTAGAGAATCTTGATTTCAAATTATTGGATGGTATAACGAAAACAAATTTTACGTATTCGTCTGGAAAAACAATGTTTTCAGAAGGTGTTATTCAGGCAAATGTAGATTTAGAAGCGTTGAAAAATGCGACAGGTTTTAATCAATTTGATGCAAAAGGTGTGCTGAATTTAGAAGGAAACTGGAAAGGTTCAATTATTCAGAATGTAAAAAAATCAAAACAGAAAATACCAACATTTAATCTAAAAGCAAACTTAGAAAATGGGTATTTCAAAATGAATGAAATGCCTGCTGCTTTGGATCATATTAATATGAAAATGTCCATGCAAAATAAGGACGGAAATTATAAAAATACGGCTGTTTTAATTCATCAAATAGATGCTAAAGCAATGGATAATTTTATGATTGGACGATTAGAATTAAAGAATCTAACCAATTTTCCGATTAATGCTGATTTTGCGGCTAAAGTTCATTTAGAAGATATCTATAAAATCTATCCGTTGAAAAATATTGAGATGCGTGGTGATTTGTATATGAAAATGAAAGCGAATGGAACATACGAACCAAAACGAAAAAAAGTACCCGTTACCAATACAGTAGTAAAATTGAAAAATGGTTTTATTAAACTGAACGAATATCCAAATTTACCATTAGAAAATTTTACAGTAGAAACGCATATAAAATCGGGTAGAGGTTCGTTTAACGATTTATCAATAGATGTTTTACCGATTTCTTTTACATTGGCAGGGAAACCTTTTAAGGTCAATGCAAATCTGAAAAACTTAAATAATTTGGATTATAGTATTCACTCGAAAGGTGAATTGAACTTAGCGAATATATATAAATTATTTCCTGTAGATGGCATAGATGTAGATGGTTTGATTGAAACAAATTTTGGAATAAAAGGAAACAATGGAGCGCCTTTAGAAAGTTTTCAGAACAAAGGATATGTGAAAATAGAGAACATCAAAATCAAAACAAAGTTCTTTCCAAGTAAATTTATTGTTAAGCAAGGAGATTTCCGATTCGAAGGTAGTCAGTTAACTTTTAAAGATGTAAAAGCGCGCTACAAACGCAATTCTTTTGTGTTTGATGGAGAGGTTTCTAACTATATTAATTACGCATTAAAAGAGAATGAAACGTTAAAAGGAACGATAAATTTTAAAACTAATCGAGTTAATATTGATGATTTTATGGCGTTTAATTCTGGTGAAACTTCTTCTAATTCAGCAACAGCAGAAGAAGGAGTGGTGTTGTTACCAAAAAATGTTGAATTATCGATAAAAGGAAAAGCGAAAGAAGTATTGTTTAAGGATATAATACTACAAGATTTTAGTGGAGATTTAAGATTGAAACAAGGGAATTTATCACTTCAAAATACGAAATTTAATTTGATTGGTTCAGAATTTACGATGAACGGTAATTACGTGCCAACAAATGCAAGAAAAGCCAAATTTGATTTCAATATAAAAGCCAATAATTTTGATATTCAACGTGCTTATCATGAGATTACGTTATTTAGAGAATTGGCAAGTGCGGCAGAAAATGCACATGGAAAAGTGTCGATGGATTATCAGCTACAAGGAGATTTGGGAGCAGATATGTTTCCGAAAATGAAAACGATTAAAGGCGAAGGTAGTTTTATGCTTGAGGATATTAAATTCTTAGGTTTTAAAGTATTTAATACGGTTGCCGAAAAGACTTCCACAGATGCTTTGCATGATGCGAATTTGAAAAAAGTTAATTTAAAAACAAAGATCGAAAATAATGTCATACGATTAATCGTACAAAATTTAAAATTGCAGGTTTCCGTCCTCGAATAGAAGGTCAAGTGACTTTAGATGGTTATATGAACCTTGGGATGCGTCTTGGCTTGCCACCTTTTGGAATTATCGGAATTCCAATCAAGATTACTGGTCCTGCAGATACATTTGAGGTTGAGGTTGGAAAATACCACAAAGAAAATTTGGATGAGTCGGATGATGAATTTGATGATTATCAAAAAGCATTAGAAGAAGAAAAAGCAAAACAAGAAGCTGCTCAAGCAATAACACAAATAAAATAATTTTAAGACCTTCAGCATTACTGAAGGTTTTTTTTATGTTAAAATTGAAATGATTTGTTATACTGGAATTAGATAAAGTGCAATCTAAAAATAGGATACAGCGATTATTATTTTCTTTTATAGGTTAAATTGATGAAAAAGATAGTTTTATATTTACTAAAACATCTTTCTGAATGAAATTTGTAAAGCAAATCAAGACGATTTTGTTGTGTTTTTTAAGGACTCGTTAGCTTAGCTGGTAGAGCACGAAACTCTTAATTTCGGGGTCCTGAGTTCGAACCTCAGACGAGTCACAAAAGCCAAGTTATATATAACTTGACTTTTTGTTTTCATAAGAAGCTATATTTTTAGGAGAAAAAGCTATTTTAGTAGAAATATCCAATAAAATGATTTATTATTAACTTTTTTAAATCCATTTTTTATTAATCAATTTGCAAATAAATCAATGTTTTAGTAAAAAGTATTTATTAAAATTAAATTTTTCTAAATATATTATAGTTAAAATTAAATAAAATAAAAAGTATAGTAATAAAAAATAAATTTGTCGTAAATTTGCACCCATAATTTTCAAGGATGCAAAACATTAGAAATATTGCGATTATCGCACACGTTGACCACGGTAAAACTACATTGGTTGACAAAATTCTTCACAGTGGACACGTTTTCAGAGAAAACCAAGAGTCAGGTGAGTTAATCATGGATAACAATGATATCGAGCGCGAGAGAGGGATTACGATCTTTTCAAAAAATGCTTCGGTAGATTATAAAGGTGTTAAGATTAATGTAATTGATACTCCTGGTCACGCGGATTTCGGTGGAGAAGTAGAGCGTGTATTGAAAATGGCTGATGGTGTAATTTTATTAGTCGATGCTTTTGAAGGCCCTATGCCTCAGACACGTTTCGTTTTGAGTAAGGCTTTAGAGTTAGGTTTAAAACCATTGGTTGTTATAAACAAAGTAGATAAAGAAAACTGTCGTCCTGACGAAGTTTATGATAAAGTATTCGAATTATTCTTTAACCTTGATGCAACAGAAGAGCAATTAGACTTCCCTGCATTTTATGGTTCTTCTAAACAAGGATGGTTCAACACTGAGAATGTACGTGTAGAAGATATTACACCTTTAATGGATGGTATTTTAGAGCACGTTCCAGCTCCAGAAGCTCACGAAGGAGATTTACAAATGCAAATTACATCGTTAGATTATTCTAAATTCTTAGGACGTATTGCAGTAGGTAAAGTAACTCGTGGTGAGATAAAAGAAGGTGATTGGATTGCATTAACAAAACCTGACGGATCATTCAAAAAACATAAAATCAAAGAATTGTACACATTCTCTGGTTTAGGTAAAGTAAAAGCGACTGAAGTAAAAGCGGGAGATATTTGTGCTGTGGTTGGTATCGATGGTTTCCAAATTGGAGATACTATTGCAGACCCAGAGAATCCAGAGCCATTACCAGTAATGCATATCGACGAACCTACAATGAATATGTCATTCGGTATTAACAACTCTCCATTCTTTGGTAAAGATGGTAAATTTGTTACTTCTCGTCACTTAGTAGACCGTTTAACAGACGAATTAGAGCGTAACTTAGCTTTACGTGTAGAGCCAACAGACGATTCGAATACACAATTAGTATATGGACGTGGTATCATGCACTTATCTGTATTAATCGAAACTATGCGCCGCGAAGGGTATGAGTTAACAGTTGGTCAACCACAAGTTATCTTCAAGGAAATTGATGGAGTTAAATGTGAGCCTTACGAAACATTAGTAATTGATGTTCCAGACGATTTTTCATCTAAAGCTATCGATTTAGTTACACAACGTAAAGGAGATTTATTAGTAATGGAAGCGAAAGAAGGAATGCAACATTTAGAATTCGAAATTCCATCTCGTGGATTAATCGGTTTACGTTCGTTGATGTTAACTTCTACTGCTGGTGAAGCTGTAATGGCGCACAATTTCTTAGCATACAAACCTTTCAAAGGAGCTATTGCCGGACGTTCTGCAGGTGTAATCATTTCTAAAGATCAAGGTGTTTCTACTCCTTATTCTATCGATAAATTACAAGACCGTGGAAAATTCTTTATCGAGCCAAGTGAAGAGGTTTACGAAGGGATGATTATCGGTGAGCATTCTCGTAACAATGACTTAGTTGTAAACGTTGTTGAAGCTAAAAAATTGAATAATATTCGTGCAGCTGGTAAAGATGATTCATCTTCTATCGCTCCTAAAATCGAAATGACTTTAGAAGAATGTATGGAATATATCCAAGCTGATGAATGTATTGAGGTTACTCCAAACTTTATCCGTTTACGTAAAATTCACTTAAAAGAAAATGATCGTAAACGTTACGAAAAATCAATGATTTAATCATTTGAAATATAAAACAAAAAAAACCAGAAGTTTACTTCTGGTTTTTTTGTTTAAATAATTTCGATTTTGTTTTTGAGTGCAATTATTGCAGCATTTAATTCGTTTTTAAAAGCACGATATTCTAAGATTTGACCTTTCGTTTTAAACCTCGAAAGATTAAAACCTTCTTCGATATCATTGTACCAAATCACATAATTTTGATGATGCGCAACTGCCCAAAAATTATCTTCTATAACATCTTTGCATAACCAAATCTCAGGAGATGTTTTAATTTGATTCCAAAATAATAGAATTTCATCATCCATATTTTGCTCGCTTAAATAAATTTCGAGCATCAATTCCTTTTTCGGAAAATTTATCCAATTATCCACAGAATTTTGATAGGAATAGATTAACCTATTTTACCTAAATTTTCTGCAATCGTTTCAATAAAAGAAGTCAATGGTTTTTTTGCCATCATTTCGATCATCATATTGAAGTTTCCGTCAAAGTCTAATGTAACATCAGATGAATGATCATCAACCGCTTCAATCGAAATTGTCAATGTATATTCAAAAGCAGGTGCAGGAGATTCAAAAATAATTTTTGACGGCTCAACTGTTTCTTTCAAACGCATACCAACCTTTGGTAAAGCACCAACACCAACTGTAAAACCTTTTCCAGATTCGTGAATTTCGAAAGATTTTGTATCATTTGGCATCAATTGCTCATAATTTTTCATGTCCAACAAAAAAATGTACGCATCTTGCTGATTTTTTGCTAAACGGACTTTATTCGTATTTACCTTCATATCCTTGTGAGTTTTTTATAAATTTGTAACAAATCGTTCAAATGTACAAAGTTTTTTTTAATGAAAGTTTGTTAACTTTCAGCAACCAATCCAATCCAGAAGCAAAAAATATATTGTTTCAAAATGAAGCTCAATTCGATGAATCGGTTCATTTATTATCTTCAAAAGCTTCTAATTTAGTGAATATTTTTAGTGATGATATTGAAACTGTTTGGACGAAATTCTTAAAATATTACAAACATATACAGGCTGCAGGCGGAATTGTTCGCAATCCAAAAGATGATTATTTGTTTATTTTCAGACTCGGAAAATGGGATCTACCAAAAGGGAAAATGGAAGAAGGAGAGTCGAGAGAAGAATCTGCAATTCGTGAAATTGAGGAAGAATGTAGTCTTACAAATCTGGAATTGAAACGATTTTTGATGCCAACTTTTCATATTTATTTTTTGAGAGAATACATTATAAAAGAAACATTTTGGTTCGAAGTTTTTTACGATGGAGTAGAATTACCTTTGCCACAAACTGAAGAAGGAATAGAGTCGGTAGAATGGAGAAAAGAAAGTGAAATTCCTCAGTTATTAGAAAATTCTTATCCTAATATAAAGTTGTTAATGGATAATTATTTAAATTTGAATTAAATTAGGATAGAATGAGAAAATATATTTTAACTTTTTGTGCTTTAACATGTTTTGCATTAGCAACAAATGCTCAAACGAAAAAAGAAAGTAAAGCTAAAACAGAAAAAGCTTCAAAGTCACAAGCGAAAATTTTAGAAAATGGAACAGCTAAAATAGATGATTTATATGCGTATCAAGTATATGGAGAATCATTCGAAATTAAGAACACATTGACTAAAAACGAACTTGCAAAGTTATTCGATAACATGAAAAACGGAGATGCTTTAGAAAATGTTCAGTTCGTATCAACAATAGAATCTGTTTGTAAAAAGAAAGGTTGTTGGATGAAAGTTGATCTTGGAAAAGGAGAAGAACAATCATTTGTTCGTTTCAAAGATTACGGATTTTTTATGCCTTTAGATGGTGAGAAAGCCAATGTTGTAGTTCATGGAAAAGCTTTTGTTAGCGAGATTTCTGTAGAGAAATTACGTCATTATGCAGAAGATGCTGGAAAAACAAAAGAAGAGATTGCTAAAATAACAAAACCTCAGTTGCAATATAATTTTGAAGCTGATGGTGTTTATTTGAAGGAAAACTAAGATTTTTCTAAAAATATGAATAAAAACCTTTCTTTTTTGGAAAGGTTTTTTTGTAAACTTTAATTTTGAAAAAAATAGAGATATGAATACATTTCAAGGCAATCCAAATAATTACTTTTCTTTAATTGGAAAAACTGAGAATGACGATTTATTTCGATCATTTCAAGCAGAACTTGATTCTGAAATTATTGAACAACATGTGACGAATGAGAAAACGTTACTTTATAAAGAGAAAGGAATATCGATTAAAATTGTTAACGGTAGAATAAGTGCGATTAAATTTTATCTTTCTCCAAACCCAATTTGTAAAGTATATGAGGGTGAAAATATTTTTGAATTGAAACGTATTACGGATGAAATACAAATTCGGAAAAATGAACTTTACGAGAGAATTAATAATAATGATCCCAATCGTTTGACAAATGATTATAAACGAGAAAATTGTATCTTTTCCTTTGACTCGATGACGGGAGAATTTTTATCAATTGAGGTTTTAAATGAATTTTAACAAACCCACTTTAATTGATTTATAAAAAAAAACAAGTAATTAATAAACGACTATAAGTTTATTTTTGATTATATTAGTGAATATATTTTAACTCCAACAATTGAAAATAATGATTTTGTTTGGTCTGGAAGAGGTAGTTTTGAAATTATTTTGAATAAAAATTTTCTTAAAATAGAGATTCAAAAGAGTAATGATAACCAAGAAATTGTCATGAAAATCAAAAATTTAGGAGAAAAAATTATGGCTATAAAAAATATAAATAAAGTCTGTAACGTCCTGAAAAAATGATACAGGATTAGACCAATAAAATTTTATTTTAAACAGTACATATATTCGTATTTGTA
>NZ_JACALO010000002.1:0-116366 GCF_030328185.1 Empedobacter sp. 225-1
TACTTGGGAAACAGAGAAAACCCAGCCTATTTAAGCTTGATAACCGATGCTTATTCTAAGAAAATCGTAGGCTTTGACGTGTCGGATTCTTTGGCTACAGCATCTTGTTTAAATGCTCTAAAAATGGCATTGAAAAAAGAAAACCCGAAGAGTCTTATTCATCACTCAGACAGAGGATTACAATATTGTTCCGATGATTATCAAAAGTTATTAAAAAAGCATAAAATACGTTGTAGTATGACACAAGAATCAGATCCTTATGAGAATGCCATAGCCGAAAGAATTAATGGAATTTTAAAACAAGAGTATGATATTGATAAATTTAATGTAGATTTGAATACAAGAAAGATTTTGGTCAAACAAACCGTAGAGATTTATAATGAGTTCAGACCACACTTGTCAAACCATTATTTAACGCCGATGCAAATGCACCAACAACAAGAATTAATACCAAAATCGTACAAAAAGAAAAACAGTACAAATACGAATATATGTACTGTTTAAAATAAAATTTTATTGGTCTAATCCTGTATCATTTTTTCAGGACGTTACATGATGATGGATTATTCTTGTACCAATAATCTGAATCCTTCGCCGTGAATATTCACGATTTCTACTGCAGGATCTTTCTTTAAATACTTACGTAGTTTTGCGATGTAAACATCCATTGAACGTGATGTAAAATAGTTGTCATCGTGCCAAATGCGTGTTAAGGCAATTTCACGTGGCATTAAATCGTTTTTATATACAGCCAATAAACGTAACAATTCGTTTTCTTTTGGAGATAATTTCTGAGACTTACCATCGTAAATTAATTGTCTCAATTTTGCATTGAACGTGAATTTACCAATTTTGAAATCTTCTTGTTCAAATTTTTCTTCTTCACCCGAATTACGTTGTAAAACAGCTTTTATTTTGTACAATAAAACTTCCGAATCAAATGGTTTTAAGACGTAATCGTCTGCTCCAATTTTGTAGCCATTCAACACGTCTTCACGCATATTTTTGGCTGTTAAAAATATAATTGGTTGTTCGCTTTTTAGTTCTTTGATCTCTTTTCCTAATGTAAAACCATCTTTTTTTGGCATCATCACATCAAGGATGCATAGATCGTAATCACTTTCTTTAAATTTGGCAAGACCATCTTCACCATCGATTGCGTGCGTAACGTCAAAATCGTTTATAACCAAATAATCCTTTAAGACGCTTCCAAAGCTTGGATCATCTTCTACTAAAAGTAATCGTTGTTTATCACTCATTGATCTATGATTTTAGAGGGATTTTAATGAAAAAAGTACTTCCTTTTCCTGCAGCACTTTCTGCCCAAACTTGTCCGCCATGCAGCTGAACAATTTTTTTGACATAAGCCAACCCAAGTCCATGACCTTTTACATTGTGTATATTTCCCGTTTCTTCTCTATAAAATTGTTCAAATATTTTTTTCAGAACGCTTTGCGGCATTCCCATTCCTTTATCAGAAATCTCAATTATAAAACTGTTGTCTTTATTGTATGTTTTTACGCGAATCTCTGGTGTGTTTGGAGAGTATTTTCGAGCATTATCCAATACATTAATCACGATATTCTCTAAATGGAACGGATCTCCGTTGACAAAAGACTGTTCTGCATTGTATTCTTCAAATATTGTACCATTTCTTTCTTCTACAATAAATCTTATTGGCTCAATACTTTTTTGCACGACTCCGTTCAAGTTGACTTCCTGAAAGTTCATATCCATTTGATTTCGATCTAACTTCGACATACGTAATACCATCTCAACATGAGCATTCATCCGTTTGTTTTCTTGTTTAATCAAATCGGCATAATATTTCACCTTTTCGGGGTCTGTATATATTTTTTCGTTTCTCAAGGCGTCAGAGGCAATATTAATGGTTGCAATAGGCGTCTTGAATTCGTGTGTCATGTTGTTGATGAAATCAGTTTTGATATCCGAACTCTTGCGTTGCAACTGCATATAATAGATCGATAAGGAGAAAACCGTTATGATGATCATGGTTAAGATAAAAGTCAACGAAACAACCGGTACTGTTGGCGCAACAATGGCTAATTTTCGATTGACAAAATTGGCAGCCAAATAATATTCGATATGGTCTTTTCGATCCAAAAATAAAGGAACCATAAATTCGATCTTGTTGCGATCAAAATCAGCTGATTTGACATTGGTTTCAGTTGAATCTTTCTTTAAAACGGCTAAGATCGGAATGGCTTGATTGATTCCTCTGTTGCGTAATTCATTTTTTAGAATAGAATCCAACATTTTATAGTTAACGCGTTTGTCAATAGGCGTTGTTCCCGCATCCCAACGTGCAGCGCTTTCTAAGGTAAACGTTCCGTCTTGTAAAGCGTTTTCGAAATTCAAGTTTAGATTCGAAATTCCTGAAGAAGCTGAATCTTTGTCTATTTTAATGACACGTTCTTGTGAATAGATATTTGCTTTTGTTAAACTATCATTGTATTGACCAGAAGGCAACATCGATTTTTCGACCACATAACGTGTGACATAGGCATAAGTGACACCCAAAGAATCTTTGATGACTCTATTTGTCACGACTTGTGGTTTATCTTTACTTGATTTTAAATCAGATTCTATCGTACTAAATTTCTTGTAGTACTTATCTAATTCAACCTTATTTATTTTTTCAGTCGTGTAATTCATCGCTTGGTACACGTTGTTGTTAAAACTTTCTGTACCGTTCTGAATGGTTAAGTTCAACCAATAGAATTGAATAATAATCAATCCTATAAGCGCAACACTCATGATAACGATTAAGATTTTATAAAATCCTTTTTTCATCTATATGTTTATTGAATGATTAAAAATAGTTTAATCTTTTCTAATTTTTTCTAATTTATGCGAGATTGTTAGTGTGAAGCCATCTTTTTTTTGATGTTCATCAAGGCTTGTTCAACTTCATTTTTGAGGTGAGCAAGATCGCTATTGTTATCAATGATCACATCTGATTTGGCTATTCGCTCTTCATCCGTAATTTGATGATTGATTCTCGCCAAAATATCTTCTCGTGTTAATCCATCTCTTTCCATCGTTCGTGCAATTCGCTTTTCTATGTCCACCATAACACTTATTACCATATCGCAATCTTTGTAGCTCCCACTTTCGATTAAGATCGCTGCTTCTTTCATTACGATAGGTGTTTGTTGAGCAATTTTCCACGCTTCAAAATCTTTGAAAACAGCTGGATGAACAATTGAATTTAAAACTTTCAATTTTTCATTGTCTTGAAAAACTTGTTTGGATAGATAGGCTTTGTTCAATCTATTCTCATCATAAGCTTCTTCACCAAAAGCAGCAATGATTTTCGCTTTTACTTCAGTATTTTCGTTCTGAATAAGTTTTGCTCTTGTGTCAGAATTATACACTGGAATGCCCAATTCCTCAAAGAATTTTGCTGCGGTACTCTTTCCAGAGCCTATTCCGCCTGTGATTCCTACTACAAAAGGGTGGTTGTTTTTCATAGTTTGAAGTTAAAAAAATGCCGAAGAATAATTCCTTCGGCAATCAGTTAAATATATGTTAACCTTGAACTTAGTTTTTTTCTTCTACTGCTTTTTCTACTTTCTCAACTTTTTCAGTCGATTTTGAATAACGAGCAGCAGTTAATTCACGAGAAATAGCAGCTTTTTCAAATTTAATTTTTCCAGCTCCAGTTTCAATGACAACAGCATCGTCGTGAATCTCGTTAATTTTTCCGTGAATACCAGAAGTTGTTACGACTAAATCTCCACGCTTGATGTCAGTTTGGAATTGTTTTTCTTGCTTTGCTTTCTTTTGTTGAGGACGAATCATGAAAAAATACATAATCACGAACATTCCTCCGAACATTAAAAGCATCGACATTCCTCCGCCTTGAGCACCTGCTTGTAAAAAGATTGTTTGAATCATTTTTAATTTTTAATGGTTTATTATTTATTGTCCAAATGCTTGTTGAGCATTTTGATCATTTGCAGTTGCTCCAATAACGTTTGCAGAAATGTCAAAATTTTCTTGTCCATTTACTGTGTTTGTTACTAAAGTAACTGTTTTTTGTTGTCTTCCGTTCATGTTACCCGCCGTATACACAACTTTGATAGAATCTGTAGCTCCTACTGCAATAGGCGTAGATGGGAACTCAGGAACTGTACATCCACAAGTCGCAGACGCATCACGAATAACTAATGGTGATTTACCGTCATTTTTGAACTTGATATATGTTTCTACTTTATTATTGGCCTGTACTTCTCCAAAATCATGGTTTGCTTCGGCTAATGTTAAAACTGGAGCAGTAGCAGGATCTACAACATTTTCAGCTTGTTGAGCTGTTTCTTCTGCTGTAAAGTTATCGCTTGCTTTTTTTTCTCCACAAGAGCTGATTGCGAATGATAGGGCGAATGCACCTAAAATAAATAATTTACTTTTCATATTTATAATTATTTGTCTCAGTCAAATTTAAGAAAAAATAAAGATTATAATAAACCTCTACCGTATTTTGGTAAATTATTATTGTCTTTTAACTCTTTTAGGGTTTTATCTAAGATTCCGTTAACAAAAACGCGTGATTTTTCTGTCGAATAATTTTTCGCTAATTCGACATATTCATTGATGGTTACTTTGGCAGGAATGTTAGGGAAGTACATAAATTCTGTCAACGCCATTTCCAAAATAATCAAATCGATTGTTGCTATACGTTCTAATTCCCAATTATCTGCTTTTTCGTCAATTATATTCTTCGTTTCCGATTGATGACGAACTGTTTTACGAAATAATTCTTCTGTAAACTTTTTGTCATCTACATCTTTGTACACTTTGAACAACGAAATCAATGGAGAACTATTTTGACGGAACGATTTAATCGTCGTATGAACCATTGCATTAGCAATGTGTACATCATCTGCCCAAGTAATTTGAATTCCTTCTAAGTAATCGTGCAAATCTTCGTATTCAGCAATCAATTCTACGAAAAAGTTCAAAATAAACTCTTTGTCTTCTTCGAAAGAACGGTTACCGCTATTCATGTACGTTTTGTACAATTCGCTTTCTGTTAAGTTTTTGTAGATGTTGTTTGGATAAGAATCATAAATATCCCAAAGTAAAAACTTGTTATCGTTCGAATAACGAGATAATTCAAGATTTTCTTCTAAAATTTTGAAAACTTTATTCTGAACAAATTTTAAATTTGGATTTAAATCTTCTTCGGTTGGAAAGTTTTTTGATTTTGCAAGATCTATTTTATGCTCTGCAATGTCCTTTTGAACTTTGATTAAATTTAGGATATAAATGTACAAATCATAGATTTGATCGATACTTCTCATCATATTTTTCTCGACCGTTCTTTCTTCGCCTTCCGTACCTAAACAATTGTAAGCATAGATATTCTGCATTACTTTTTCGCGTAGTTGTCTTCTTCCCAACATAATTTCAATGATATAACGTCTAATAAATTGATGCAAAGGTAAAAAAAAGAATGTAATTTTGTTTTGTGAAATCATTACAAAAGTTAAATAAATTTTTATGGAAGTATAAATGGAGGATTTTTTTAGGCTTCATTTTTACGATTTGTGCCAATTGGGTGCAAGTTTTTTCCGTGACATATATCAAAGAAGCAATCAATACGGTTGAAGAATTATTGCAAAATTTTAAACAAAACGGTACAGATAACCTCGAATTATTAAAAGAAGGGTTGATGTATGCCAGTTTGGCTTTTTTCTTTTTTAAAGTTTTAGGTGGGGCTTTAACGGTAGGAACGCGACAAATGATTATTGTGGCTTCTCGTTATATTGAGTTTGATTTGAAAAACGTGATTTATGATAAGTATCAAAAGTTATCCTTGTCATTTTACAAAAAGCACAAAACGGGAGATTTGATGAATCGCATTACAGAAGATGTCGCATTGGTACGTATGTATCTTGGGCCAGGGATTATGTACCCCGTTGATTTGGTTTCTCGTGTCATCATTATCGCGTATTTTATGTTGCAGATAGATAAAGAGTTAACGTTATATACCTTAGCGCCTTTGCCTATTTTATCGGTTTTGATATACAATGTTGCACGAAATATCAACAAAAAAAGTAAACGTGTGCAGGAACAACAATCTACGATATCTTCTTCTGTGCAAGATACTTTTGCTGGAATTCGTGTCATTAAATCATTTAATTCCGAAACATTTGTAAAATCTAAATACCAAGTAGAAGCAGACGAATACCAAAAACGCGCACTAAATTTGGCTCAAATTCAAGCAGCTTTTGGGCCATTGATGGTAGTTGTAGTTGGCGTAAGTAATTTGGTGATTTTATATTTAGGCGGGATAAAATATATCGAAGGAACGATGGATATTGGTTCTATCGCTCAGTTTTTTCTTTACTTAAATATGTTAATTTGGCCTTTTACTTCTCTTGGATGGATTACGATGGTGGTACAACGTGCAGAAGCATCAATGACACGTATTAATGAATTTTTGAATGCTGAAACAGATGTCAAGGAAAAACAATTGGTGAATCATCATGTACAAGGAACAATCGAGTTTAAACATGTTTCTTATGTGTACGAAAATACAGGAATCAAAGCCTTGGATAATGTTTCGTTCAAAATTAATAAAGGAGAAACGTTGGCAATTCTTGGAAAAACAGGATCGGGTAAATCGACCATCGCTTTATTAATTGCACGTTCTTTAGAACCGACTTCTGGTGAGATTTTAATTGATGGTAAAAATATTCATGATATCAATGTGGAGTCTATTCGAGAAGAAATTGGATATGTACCGCAAGAAGCATTTTTATTTTCGGACTCGTTGACCAATAATATTTTATTTGGTTCGGATGATGAAGATGAAAAAACAGCAGAAATTTTTGCCAAGAAAGCTGTTGTACATGATAATATTGATCGTTTCAAGGAACGTTATGATACTGTTGTTGGAGAACGTGGTGTTACACTTTCGGGAGGTCAGAAACAACGAGTTTCTATCGCTCGCGCATTGGTAAATGATCCAAAAATTTTAATTTTTGATGATAGTTTGTCAGCTGTAGATACCGAAACAGAAGAACAAATCTTGAATAATTTAGCTTCAGAAATTGAAGGTAAAACAACAATCATCATCACACATCGTGTTTCTTCGGCAAAGCGAGCAGATCAGATTTTAGTGTTAGAAGATGGTCGTGTTTTAGAGAATGGATCAAACAGCGAATTGTTAAATAAACAAGGTTATTATTACGATTTATACAATAAACAACTCTTGGATTAGGTTTTTAAGAGTAGAATCAATAAAAAAATAGAAAATATTTGCCTAAAATCTTGTTGTTTTCTTAATTTTTTTTAGATTTGTTATGAAACATTTAACAAAAACGCTATTAGACTTATGAATGATTTTGAAAACCAAGAAAAGGTGGATGCAGAAGGAGTCTTTTCCAAGGTATTAAGGGCAGGAAGAAGAACCTACTTTTTCGATGTCCGCGAAACAAGAGCAGGTGATTATTACTTGACGATTACAGAAAGTAAAAAAAATACACAAGAAGATGGGAATGTGTACTATAAAAAACATAAAATCTATTTGTATAAAGAAGACTTCGAGAGCTTTAAGGAGATGTTAGACGAAACAACAGATTTTGTTTTTGCTCAGAAAGGACAAGAAGTGATTTCGGAAAGACATCAAAAAGATTTTGATCCAAAAAATAAAATGGCAAGTAAAGATGATACACAAGTGGAGTCTTTTACGAATATCAATTTTGACGATATATAAGCCTATTTAAATGCGTAAAAAGGAAAACCTCCTCTCAATTATTGAGAGGAGGTTTTTTATATCTTTTTTTTTACATTGATTAATTTGTTGTTTTTCACTGTTTATCTAAAAAATGATAAAGATTTCTCGCTTCTTCAAAATGACATATTATATGGGATTCTGAAACGCGTTCAGAATGACAACAAATTTGAATATTGAAAAAGGTAGAAGAAAATGTCATATGATTTGGAGACGAGTGTCAAAAAGTTGAAATTAAAAGGAGAAGTTCTGTTTGAGCTTAGGTATATATGTTCATTTTTATTCATGATTTTTTTTATTGTTTTCAAATGAATTCATATGCCCTTCCGGGAAGTCTTGACACAAAAACGAACCAAAAAGGTCAAGACTTCAATTTTCGCCGATCAATTATCATTTTACTCACAAAAAGATTAAATGATTCGCATATGCTCACTAATCTTTTTCACCTTCGTTTCAATGGATTGAAGCTCGTCTACAAATCGTATGTCTGGTCTAAAATTCGTTGTTAAAAGTGATTGAATGAGCTTGGGATTCTTTGGCAAGTTCAGAATGAGAACGAATTCGAATGTTTAAATAGGAATTAAAAAAATCCGACGATTTAGAATCGAATTGTAATTCAACTCTAAATTATTGAAATTAAAAAGTTGGAGTGTTTGAGAGAAGCGAGTTGCCAACTTTAAGAAAATAATTTAGTTAGTTGAATTACCTGAGCCATACCATGGCTCCTCCTTTTAATTTCAAATGTTTTTTGGATGAGCAAAAAATGAAAAAATGTTAATGATTTAAAACATTGAATGACTGAAACTAATTTTGTCCGTTGAAAATCAAAGACAAGAGTTTTTTGGTTACTTTTTTGCTCTTTTCCCCGAACGGCATATGAATACCAATAATTAAAATAGATAAGTCATGAATAAAAAAGTGTCAGTAAGAAAGAAAAGAAATTTAAAACGTAAAAAACTCCCAAAGTTACCTTTGAGAGTTTTAGATATTGTGATTAAACTAAAGCTTAGTTTAATAATTCTTTTACTTTATCCGCTGCATCTTGTAAAGTGATTGCAGAGTGAACCTGTAATCCAGATTCGTCAATCATTTGTTTTGCAACTTCAGCATTTGTTCCTTGTAAACGAACAATGATCGGAACATTGATCGCGTCTCCCATGTTTTTGTACGCATCTAAGATACCTTGAGCAACACGGTCACAACGTACAATACCACCAAAGATGTTTACTAAGATTGCTTTTACGTTTTCGTCTTTTAAGATAATACGGAAAGCTTTCTCTACACGCTCGGCATCAGCAGTACCACCAACATCTAAGAAGTTAGCTGGGTTACCACCAGATAATTTGATGATATCCATAGTTGCCATTGCTAATCCAGCTCCATTCACCATACATCCTACGTTTCCGTCTAATTTCACGAAGTTTAATCCTGCTTCACCAGCTTCAACTTCTGTTACATCTTCTTCTCTTGTATCACGTAATGCTGCGATATCTGGATGACGGAATAATGAGTTGTCGTCGATAGTAACTTTCGCATCTACTGCGATAATTTGATCGTCAGATGTTTTAAGAACTGGGTTAATTTCGAACATAGAAGCATCAATTGCTACATATGCGTTATATAAAGCGGTGATAAATTTCACTCCTTCTTTGAATGCGTTTCCTGATAAACCTAAGTTAAAAGCAACTTTACGCGCTTGGAAACCTTGGATTCCTACAGTAGGATCAATTTCTTCTGTGAAAATTTTATCTGGAGTAGACTCTGCAACTTCCTCGATATCCATTCCACCTTCTGTAGAATACATAATCATATTTTTACCTGTTGCACGGTCTAATAATACAGATACATAATACTCTTCTGTTTGAGATTCACCAGGATAATACACATCCTCTGCGATTAACACTTGATGTACTTTTTTCCCTTCGGCAGAAGTTTGAGGTGTAATTAATTGCATTCCGATAATATCGTTTGCTCTTTCTTTCACCTCGTCCAAGTTTTTAGCAAGTTTTACTCCGCCTCCTTTTCCACGACCACCTGCGTGAATTTGAGCTTTTACAACATGCCAACCTGTACCTGTTTGTTCAGTTAATGCTTTAGCAGCTTCTACAGCTTCCTCTGGTGTAGTAGCAACGATACCACGTTGTACTTTTACACCATATTTACTAAGGATTTCTTTACCTTGATATTCGTGAAGATTCATTTTTTTTGATTTTTCAATTACAAAAATAAAAATATTGTTGATGTATTCTAAATTTTGCCATATTAATTTTATCAGCTTCTACGAAAAAAGCAATTAAAATTAGTTATATGCATGGTACAAGATACAACTATTCATGATATAACAAGTCAAAACAAATGGGATATGATTTTTTAATCGTATTTTGTACACTAATAAAATCTTTCATAAAAGTAGAATGAAAATTTAAGCTAAAAAAACTTAGAACTTCTGATTTAAGACTTAACACATAATTTATATCTTTACCTCATGATAAAAGCAGAAAATATTGTCAAAAAGTTTGGTGAATTAGAAGTGCTAAAAAATGTTTCTTTATCCATTGCAGAAAAAGAAATCGTTTCGATCGTAGGAGCTTCTGGAGCTGGTAAAACGACTTTACTTCAGATTTTGGGAACGCTTGAAAAAAGTTCTGAACCAAAGAAATATAATACGTCTATTCAAATTGCGGGACAAGATGTCACCAAGTTAAATGATCGTGATTTATCAAAATTTCGAAACGAAAATATTGGATTCATCTTTCAGTTTCATCAATTGCTGCCCGAATTTAATGCCATAGAAAATATTTGTATTCCAGCTTTTATCAAAAAAACTAAAAAAGCGGATGCCGAACAACGTGCCAAAGAATTGATGTCGTATTTAGGATTGTCGCATCGTTTGACGCATAAACCGAATCAATTGTCGGGTGGAGAGCAACAACGTGTGGCTGTTGCGCGTGCATTAATCAATCAACCAAAGATTGTTTTTGCAGATGAACCTTCAGGAAATTTAGATTCTAAAAATGCAGAAGAGTTACACGATTTATTTTTCAAATTGAGAGATGAGTTTGGACAAACCTTCGTGATTGTGACGCATAATGAAGAGTTGGCGAATATGTGCGATCGAAAATTGGTGATGGCAGACGGAATGTTTCAAACAGAATTATAATGAATAAAAAAGAACTGAAAGATTTTTTAGACGAAAAAGTTCTTCAGTACAATACGTTAGATTTTATCGATTCTGATCCTGTTCAGATTCCACATCGGTTTTCTGTAAAAGAAGATATCGAGATTGCAGGGTTTTTGGCTGCTACAATTGCGTGGGGTAATCGTAAAATGATTATCAATAATGCCAATAAAATGATGCAGTTAATGGGAAATTCGCCTTATGACTTTGTGATGAATTTCTCTGAAAATGATTTAGAAAATTTAGATGGGTTTGTACATAGAACATTCAATAGCGATGATTTGAAATTTTTTATACAATCGCTTCGCAATATTTATCAGCATCACGGAGGGTTGGAGCAGGTTTTTGCGAAACATCAAACTTCAGACTCTATGCAAGTCGCGATATCGCATTTCAAACAAACTTTTTTTGAAATTGAACATTTACCTCGTACAACTAAACATATTTCAGATCCATTGAATAATTCTGCTGCAAAACGCATTAACATGTATTTACGATGGATGGTGAGAGCAGATAAACAAGGGGTAGATTTGGGAATATGGAAATCGATTCCAACCGCTGTACTTTCTTGTCCATTGGATGTGCATTCAGGAAATGTAGCGCGAAAACTGGGGGTGTTGACTCGAAAGCAAAATGATGCAAAAGCCTTGAAAGAATTAGATGGCAAACTTCGTGAAATGGATGCAAATGATCCTGTGAAATACGATTTTGCTCTATTTGGATTGGGTGTTTTTGAAGGCTTTTAATCGTTAAAATATCATAAAGTAAATTAGCATATTTCAAGATTTTGATTGGTGTTTGTAAATAAAACATTGATTTTAAATTTTAGACCCGTTGTGCATTTTGTTTATTTTAATTTAAAATACACAACTGATATTTTAAGATTAATTTTTATCTCGTTTAACATTCATTTTCGTTCAGATGGTTTATTTTAGAGGAACCTAATTTAATTGATAAATAAGAGTAAATGGTAAAGGTACTTGTAGGAGAGGAATTTAAAGAAGTTAATTTAAAAGGAAACTTGCGAAATAGATATGTTATTTCAAATTTTGGACGCTTGGTAAGTTTTCAAGAGGGGATAGAAATAGATGGTCGATTATTGAAAGGAAGTTATATCAACGGTTATCGAATTTTGCGATACAGTTACAAAGATGAGTTAGGGAAGAAAAAGTATACTCAAAATTTAATCTATCATCTCGTTGCAGAAAAATTTTTACCACGACCAACAGAAGATCAAAAATATTTATTACACCTCGATTTTGTAAAAGACAATGACAATGTAACTAATTTGAAATGGGCAACATTAGAAGAATTTAGAGAACATTTTATGAGTAGTCCTTACTATGAAGAGGGAAAAGAAAAGTCTAAAAAGACGCGACAAATGATGGATGGTAATAAATTGACTACAACTGATGTTATTCGAATCAAGAAAATGTTAGCCAATCCTAATCGTAAAACAAGGTTACGAATTATAGCCAAACAATTTGGAATTAGTGAAATGCAGTTGTACCGAATAAAATCGGGTGAAAATTGGGGGCATATAAAAGTTGATTAATCAGATTAAATACAAGTGATTAGTTTAGAAAACGATAGTTGAATTATTTCGAGTATCGTTTTTTGTTTGATAAAATTGTATTTTTATCCAAAATAAAGTTGAAATGAAAGAATTAAATGGTATAAAATATATCGAGCGTTTACCTGCTGTTAAGTCGGATGCAACACCTTTGTTTGTCCTGATTCATGGTTATGGGAGTAATGAAGAAGATTTGTTTTCGTTTGCGCAAGATTTACCACCGCATGCACATATTGTAAGTGTTCGTGCAAGATATGATCTTGTTTATGGAGGTTATGCGTGGTATGATATTAATTTTGTGAACAACGAAAAATGGATGGATGAAGAGCAGGCAATAGAATCTCGAAATAAATTGGTTGAATTTATAGATACGATTGTTCAACAAGAAAATCTAGATGAAAAGAATGTAACCTTAATGGGCTTTAGTCAAGGTGCTATTTTGAGTTATGCCATTTCGTTGAATCATCCAGAAAAGATCAAGAATGTCGCGATTTTAAGTGGTTATCCAGAACATAAAATAATAGGTAAAATAGATGCATCTAACGATTTTTCGAACTTAAATTTCTTTGTTTCTCACGGAACAGATGACGTGGTTTTATCTATCGATTTGGGAAGAATGGGAGATGGATTTTTAAATGATTTGAACATCAAACACGAATACCATGAATACAGAAGTGGACATGGGATTGTTCCTCAAAATTATTTTGATTTGATGGATTGGATCAAAAGATTTTAAATAAATTTAACTTCTATGGCGTCGCCATGATATTCTTTAAATGAGGCGTCATAGAATTCGATATTGGTATAACGATACAATAATTCGGTGATTTCTTTTTTTAGAATTCCTTTTCCGTATCCATGAATCAAAATCAACCGAACTTGACTTTCGAACATTGCACGTTCTACTTCATTTCGTGCCACATCCAATTGTGTTTGTATGATTTCTGCATTGTTCAAATCTCGCCAATTGTCTACCAAATTTTCGATATGTAAATCAACTTCTCGCGTTAAATAGGGATGACGGTGCGATTTGCGAAATGTTTTGAATTTGGGTTTCGAAAATTCTTTGATTTCCTCATCACGGTATTCATCATAATCAATTTCAATCGCTTTGATAATTTCTTCTTGATGATATTCGTATTCAAAACCAAAGGCATCATTAAAGTAGACAAAATCACCTTTTAACTTGGTAATTGTCCCAGAAATATTATCATCTATCACTTTAACTTTCGTTCCAATCTTGAACATTTTCTTCATTTTCAGCAAAATTAAGAATTATTTTATGAGTTTTTAGATTGTTGTATTATTCAATTCAAAATCAATGTTGTATTTTTGACCATTAAACTAACCAAATGTCAAATCAACCTAAGAAAATAAAAGTACTTTTCAGGTTTCGTTCGTTAGAAATGGGTGGAGTTCCGAGAGTAGTTTTAGATTTATTGCGCAACTTGCCGAAAGATAAATTCGAATTCACATTGATGCTTAATTTATATCAAGGTGAATTGGTCAAAGAAATTCCAGCAGATTTAAAAGTAATTGTTGTAGAAAAAGGAAAAGAACAAATGAGTTCTAATTCTTTTGTTCAAAAAATGCAGCTGATTTGGCGCCGATTGAAATTAGAAGTCTATGATCGATTTCCTTCAATATTATATGCCTTAAAAGTTCCTGAAAAATACGATATCGAGGTTTCTCCAGGTTATGCAGAATTTGATATGGTATTGAATTCTCCAGATAAAAACTCGCGTAAAATAGGATGGTTTCATACAGATGTTGGTTACGATAAAGACCAAAAACGTGTGTTGAGTAGAATTGAAAAAATGAAACATTTTGATTTTATGATTTTTGGTTCAAAACAAACACGACAAGTGATTGATGATTTGTATCAAGTAAAGTATCCAAAATCTACCGTAATTTATAATGTGATAAAAGTAGATGAGGTTCTTAAAAAAGCTGAACTATTCGAGCATTCTTATGAAACAACGTTACCTGTATTTTCTTCAATGGGGCGCTTGCATCACCGCAAAGGCTATCATACATTGATGAAAGTTCATAAACGATTATTAGAGGATGGGTTTCATCATAAAATTGCAGTTATTGGAGGTGGTAATGAAATGGAAAATTTGAAGAATCAACAAAAGGAATTAGCTGTTGAAAACTCGTTTTTATTATTGGATTCTCAGACCAACCCATATCCCTATATCAAAGCATCCGATTATTTTATTTTACCTACACAATCAGAGTCTTATCCGTTGGTGATAGGAGAGGTGATGTGTATGCGTAAGCCCATTATATCAACAAATGTTGGTGGAATAGCGGAGATGATTGAGGATGGAGTTGATGGAGTTTTGATTCAATATGATGAAGATGAAATGTATCAAGCAATGAAATCATTTTTGACTAACCCAGAGTTGGTGAATAAAATTATACAAGGCACATCTACAGCATCTACTAAATTTGATGAAAATGAAATTTATCGTCAAATAACTGAGGTTTTTGAACAACAATATCAATTAAAATTAGCAAATGAACGAGGTTAAAATAACGATTATTACACCTTCGTATAATCGTGCGCATACATTGCCTCGTGTGTATGATTCGTTGAAAAATCAAACGTTCAAAGATTTCAAATGGATCATTATGGATGATGGGTCTACGGATAACACCAAAGAAATTGTTGAGCACTTCAAAACTGAAGGTTTAATAGATATAGAATATTTTTGGAACGAAAATCAACATAAGTTTATTACGGTTTTTGAAGGAATCAAGAAAGTAACTTCACCTTATTTTATGATTGTTGATTCGGACGACTCTTATCCCATAGATTCGTTACAACTATTATTTGATGAAGTTGAGCAAATTCAGAATCAAGAGGAGTTTATATCCGTGATGGGATTATCTCAGTTTGAAGACGGAAGAATAGTTGGTCACGAGTATCCAAATAATGGATTTGATGGATCTATTTTCGATATGCGTTACAAGCATAAAGTACGTGGTGATAAATTTGGGATTTTTATCACAAAGACTTATCAACAATTGTTGATAAACTTCGATTATTCAATTTATCAAGGGAAAGGCTACATTCCGCAAGCGGTATTCTTCAATACCTATGATGCAAATGGAGTGAAAACAAGGTTTGTGAATAAAGTTGTTCGTAACTATCATTTAGACAAAACAGATGAACATTCTGTTTCCAATACACGTTGGACAGGTAAAAATACATTTGGATTGATGGAAGGTTATAAATCATTCTTAAATTCTTATGGAACAAAACTATTTCATTATCCCAAAACTTTAATTCGTAATTTAGTTGGATACCAAATCTATGCGATGATTAATCATAGAAATCTTTCAGAAATAAACAAAGAATTGAAGCATTTCAACATGTTGTCTATCTTGATTTATCCGTTGTCATTCGTTTATTATAAATTAAAGTAAAATATGCTATTTAATTCTATTTCTTTTGCTATTTTTTTACCTATCGTATTTGCACTGTATTGGTTACTAAGAAAGAGTTTTAAACTCCAGAATATATTACTTTTAATTGCAAGTTATTATTTCTACGGATGCTGGGATTGGCGTTTCATGTTTTTGTTAGGCTTTTCGACATTATTAGATTACTATTCGGGAATAAAAATAGAAGAAGCTACTTCGCAAAATTTAAAAAAGATTTGGCTTACCATTAGTATTGGAATCAATTTAGGTTTTCTTGGATTCTTTAAATATTATAATTTCTTTGCAGATTCTTTTGCAGAAATGTTAAATGGTTTTGGACTGAATGTGCACCCATGGACTTTGCAAATCATATTACCTGTGGGAATTTCTTTTTATACATTTCATGGGTTATCATATATTATTGATATTTATTATAACCGAATAAAAGCTGAACGTAATATTGTTGATTATTCGGTGTTTGTTAGCTTTTTTCCGTTGTTAGTAGCAGGACCTATAGAAAGAGCAACGCATCTTTTGCCTCAAATCAAAAAAACAAGGGTATTTAATTATTCGCAAGCAGTAGACGGAATGCGTCAAATACTTTGGGGATTATTTAAAAAAATGGTCATTGCAGATAACTGTGCAATTTATGCGAATGAAATATTCTCTAATCCAGAATCGCAATCGGGATCTAATTTAGTTTTAGGCGCAATATTTTTTGCCTTTCAGATTTATGGCGATTTTTCTGGCTATTCAGATATTGCATTAGGAGTTGCTCGTTTGTTTGGAATAGAACTTTTAAAGAATTTTAATTACCCCTATTTTTCAAGGGATATTGCAGAGTTTTGGAGAAGATGGCATATTTCATTATCAACATGGTTTCGTGATTATTTGTATATTCCATTAGGAGGAAGCCGAGGAGGAAACTGGATGCGTGTAAGAAATACATTTATCATTTTTATCGTAAGTGGATTTTGGCACGGTGCCAATTGGACATTTATATTCTGGGGATTTCTAAATGCACTGTTTATAATGCCTTCAATTTTATTAAAAACAAATCGTACTAATTTAGAAATCGTAGCACAAGACAGATTTTTCCCTACGTTTAGAGAACTATTCAACATGATGTTGACATTTGCTTTAACCGTTTTAGCTTGGATATTTTTCCGATCGAATTCTATTACCCACGCTTTTGAATATATTGGAGGAATTTTTAATCAATCTTTGTTTACCTTTCCAACATTGCGTAAAAGTGCTTTAGCAACGCTATTTTTAGTTGTTTTCTTATTGTTAACGGAGTGGATGGGGAGAAGAAATAATTATGGAATAGAAAAATTACTGCTTAAAAAACCAAGATGGGTTAGGTGGAGTTTTTATGCTTTTGTCCTTATGTTAATAGGTTTGTTTCTACAAACAGAAGAAAGTCCTTTTATTTATTTTCAATTTTAAGCAATGAAGAAGTTTTTAATTAATATCGGCTTGTTTTCACTTTTTGCTATGATTTTTTATTTGGTCATCATGCCAATTTGGAGCTCCGTTTTACCATTTTATATGTCGAAAAATGTTAGAAGCTGTATGGGATGTTACGGACACACCTTTACACGGATGCAAGATGCTCAAAAAACAACAAATGTAGATGTCTTAATTATAGGTTCTTCACATGCTTATCGAGGAATTGACCCTCGTATTTTAGCTAAAGAAGGAATCTCTGCTTTTAATTTAGGATCAAGTGCTCAAACTCCTATCAACACAAAGGTTTTATTACATCAATATTTAGAACAAATTAATCCAAAACTTGTTGTTTATGAGGCTTATGCAGGAACTTTAGCTATTGATGGAGTGGAATCTTCATTGGATATTCTGAGCAATAATAAAATTGATATTAATTCAATTAAAATGGCGAATGAGGTACATAATCTTTTAGCATACAATACGTTGATTTTTTCTGGTTTTCGTCAAACTTTTGGATTGAATAAAACGTTTTCTGAAAAAATACACCAAGAAGATGATACATATATTTCGCCGACGGGATATGTTGAAACGAAGTATAGGAAAAATATATTTAATAAAGGAAATAATACCTCTTGGAATCTGAAAGAAAGTCAAAAGGAAGAGTTGATTGATAATGTTAATTTCATAAAAAGTAAAGGAATTGATGTCTATATCATTCAAGCACCAATTACCAAGATATTGTATAACAGTATAGATAATCACCAAGAAGTTGATCAATTTCTAAGCACTTTAGGAAAATATAAAAATTATCAGGGCTTAGTTGAATTGAATGATTCAACGGATTTTTTTGATAACAACCATTTAAATCAAATAGGCGTTGAGAAATTTAATCAACCTTTAGTAAGTGATATAAAAAACATCTTAGAAAAAAATAAGAAATAAAATGTCAGACCAACCTAAAGAAATACTATTTGTATATTATAAATTATTTAAAGCCGGAGGAGTAGCAAGAGTTCTTGTGTCATTGGCAAATGAATTGGTGAAGCAAGGACATGGTGTTACTATTCTTGTTCTAATTAACAATACAGAAAGTTTTTTTGAATTAGATAAACGGATAAAGATAGTTGCAGTTGATACGTTTTCACATTGGGGATTCAAAAAAATAAATGTGAATTTAAACAAATATTTTCCAAAATTGCCCTATAAAAATAACATCAAAAATTATGTTTATGATTTCGGTCAATGGGAAATGTTGAATAAATGGATCAATAAAAATCATCAAAATTATGATGTGATTATTTCTTCTTGGTACAAGCTGTCAGCTCAATTGGCATTGAATAAAAACGTGAATCGCAAAACAATTGCTTGGGAACACGCAAACTTCGAAGTAGGAGGCAAGTTGTGGAAAGATACGTTTAGAAAATATTATAAAAATTTAAAAGCTGTTGTTTGTATCAATTCAAATTCATTAAATTATTATAAAAATATTCATTTAAAATCTTATTTAATTCCTAATTTAATCGGTGAACCATTTGAGTCTTTTGATCAACAATTAATAGATAAGAAAGAAAATACGTTAATCTATGTCGGTCGATTAGATGCAGATAAGAATATTGGTTAATTGATTGATATTGTTAGTGAGGTAGATTTAAAAGATTTTCAATTCAAAATTATTGGTGATGGCCCAACGAAGCAAGCTCTTGAAAATAAAGTTAACTCATTAATGGAGTTGAAAAATAAAATAAACTTTTTAGGAAGCAAGAATGTAAACGAGGTTTATCATGAGTTATCTAAAAGTAAAGTATTTCTTTTTACGAGTAAAACCGAATGTTTACCTACTGTTTTGATCGAAGCTATGATGATAGGTAACGCTTTGGTTTCTTATGATTGTAATTATGGACCATCAGATATTGTGAATGAAAAGAATGGTTTTTTAATACCAATGCATGATAAACAATTATTCAAAGAGAAATTACAATATTTAATTGATAATCCTCAAGAATTAGAAAATTTATGCAAATCCAGTTATGAACAATCCAAAAAATGGAAGAAAGAAAAAATATTGAATCAATGGATTACTATTTTAAAATAAAACAGATATTTTAAATGACACACTATCTAAAACTTATGCGAGTCAATCAATGGGTGAAAAATTTGTTTGTTTTTTTACCATTATTTTTCTCGGGAAATCTATTCAATATTGATTTGTTAATCGAATCATTTTACGGATTTCTGATATTCTCTTTTGTGGCAAGTAGTATTTACATCATCAATGATTATGTTGACATCGAAAAGGATAAAAAACACCCAGAGAAAAAAAACAGGCCATTGGCGAGTGGAAAAATCTCTAAACAAAATGCGTTTATCTTATTTTTGGTATTGCTTGTTTTAACGTGCTTTCTACTTTGGACTTTTGGTACGTTACAAGTTGCGATTCTTGTCGGGATTTATTTTTTAATGAATATTGCTTATTCGTTCAAACTTAAACAAGTTGCCATATTGGATGTGATGATTATTGCATTTGGCTTTTTGTTACGAGTTTTTGTTGGCGGTTATATGACGGGGATTTTAGTAAGTGACTGGACCATTTTGTTGGTGTTTGATCTTGCGTTGATTTTAGCTTTAGGAAAACGAAGAGGAGAATTGGTGAATGCCGAATTAGAAGGCGTTACTCGGAAATCATTGAACGGCTATAATCTCAATTTTCTTAATTCTGCATTAGCAATAACTTGTACCGTAGCAGTCATTTGTTACATGATGTTTATCCTTTCTCCCGAAACACAATCCAAATTTCATCATTATATAATTTATACCTTTGTCTTTGTTTTTGCGGCAGTTTTACGTTATTTGCAACAGACATTTGTGTATGCTAAAACCGAATCCCCAACGAAATTAATTTTTAAAGATCATTTTATCCAATTGTTGATTGTGTTGTGGGGAATTAGTTATGTTTTATTGATTTATTTTAATAATGGAAAATAAAAAATTAACTCCAGTAGCTAACTGGGGACTTTATCCATCTATAAAAGCACATGTTGTCACTCCAACAACAATTTTAGAATTTCAGGAAGCAATTCTTTCGAATGAAGAATTAATTGCTCGTGGAAATGGACGTTGTTATGGGGATGCTTCATTGCAAAATACCATTATCTCAACTTCGAAATGGAACAAGTTTATTGCTTTTGATCGTGAACATGGCATTATAGAAGTTGAATCGGGTGTTTTATTATCCGATATTTTAGAAGTTTCTGTTCCATCAGGTTATTTTATTTCAGTGACACCAGGAACCAAGTTTATCACCGTAGGTGGAGCTATTGCATCAGATGTTCATGGGAAAAATCATCACATCGACGGATGTTTCTCTGATCATTTAATTCAGTTCGATTTGATGATAGAAAATGGTGATGTTTTACGTTGTTCGAGAAATGAAAATCAATCCTTATTTTGGGCAACTGTAGGAGGAATGGGATTAACAGGTGTTATTCTTTCTGCCAAATTCATGATGAAGAAAATCGAAACCGCTTATATCCGAAATGAAGCTATTCAGGCTAAAAATTTAGATCAAATTTTTGAGTTATTCGAATCTTCCGAATCTTGGACATATAATGTCGCATGGTTAGATTGTTTACAGAAAGGAGAGGCTTTGGGAAAATCGATTATGTTGCGTGGAGAACATGCTACTTTAGATGAATTACCAAATAAATTCACGAAGAATCCTCTTCAAATCAAAAAGAAATTTAATTTAACTATCCCTTTCTTTTTTCCAAGATTTGCATTAAATCCATTGTCAATTAAGATTTTCAATTGGTTGTATTTTAATAAGCAAGGTAAAAAACACCTGAAGAATTATGTAGATTACGAAACTTTTTTTTACCCATTGGATGCTGTTCATAATTGGAACCGTATTTATGGTAAAAATGGATTCATTCAATACCAATTTGTTATTCCAAAAGAAAGAGGGAAAGAAGGAATGCGTAAAATATTAGAGACCATTGCAGCAAGTGGAAATGGTTCTTTTTTGGTTGTATTGAAATTATTTGGAGAAAATAATCCACAAGCTTATAATTCTTTTCCAATGAAAGGTTATACGTTGGCTTTAGACTTTAAAGTGAATGATAAATTAGAAAAACTAATTGGAAGTTTAGATAAAATTATAATGGATTACGGAGGACATATTTACCGAACGAAGGACGCAATGTCAAATCCTGCATTAACAGATTATTTAAACCACATCGATTCTCCAAAATTTGAGTCGATGCAAAATGAACGTATCAATAGATTTAAGCAAAAATGATAGTATTAGGATCAAATTCAGACGTTGCAGTAGCTTTTGTAGAAAAAGTTTTAAAAGAAGGAAAACGTTTTCCAATGGTTTATTTATTTACTTCCAATGTTGATAAAACGGTTAAGTTAGCCAACCATTTTTTTGCGAAATATGAGCAAACATGTGAAGTAGTACATTTTGATTTAACCAAAGAAAATGATTTATCCCAACTTCATCACATTGAGTCTGAATTGTTATTTTGTGCGGCAGGATATTTAGGGAAAAATTCGGAAGAAGGTTTGTATGACGATTGGAATACCAAACAAATTGTCGAAATCAATTATTCGAAGCTAATTGTTTTAATGAATCATTTTGCAAAGAAATTTGAAGAGAAAGGTGCTGGAACAATTATAGGTCTATCATCTGTTGCAGGAGAGCGAGGGCGACAAAGTAATTTTATATATGGTTCGGCCAAAGCAGGATTTACAGCTTATTTAGCAGGTTTGAGAAACTATTTATTTCACAAAAAAGTCCACGTTATGACAGTGATTCCTGGATTTATGGACACACAAATGACGGCTGATATCGAAACACCAAAACCATTAACCGCACAACCAGAACAAGCTGCAACGATCATTTACAACGCTTATAAAAAGAAAAAGAATGTGGTATATGTGACATTTGTATGGTGGGGAATTATGATGATTATTCGAAATATACCCGAGTTTATTTTCAAAAAACTTAAAATGTAATGAATCGCAAATTATATCTTTTTGATTTTGATGGAACTTTAACAAAGAAAGATACCTTATTCGATTTTTTAAAATTCTCTTTTCCTAAAGTCTATTTTATTAATTATCTGTTGTTTATACCATTATTTGTCGGTTCTAAATTAAAGCTTTTAGAAGCTGGATTTGTAAAAGAAAAATTTATTTCAACATTCTTAAAAGGAAAACCTTATGTTGAAATCAATCAGTTAACACAGAGCTATTTTGAACAGAATCACAACGAATTAATCCATCCAAAAGCAGATGAATACATCAAGTCATTAAGTAATTATCACGATAAATTTATAGTATCGGCATCGGTTGATTTTTGGGTTCAACCTTTTGCTGATTATTATGGAATGGGGTTAATTTGTACTAAAGCAAAGTTCGACGAACAAGGTTTTTATTCAGGTTATTTTGCTTCACCAAATTGTAATTATCAAGAGAAAAGAATTCGCATCGAAAAAGAAATCGACTTGTCTTTATATGATGAAATCATCGCTTTTGGTGATACAAAGGGAGATGCTGCTATGTTTGAAATTGCTTCTGAGCGTTATTATCAATTTTTTAATTAATATATTTGTTGCACTAAACTAAACTTATGGAAAACTTTATAGATAAGAAGAAAGTATTCTTTGCTTCTATTCTCATAATAGCATTAAAATCAATTTTCTTTTTTACTCGCCATATTCAAGAAGATGCTTTAATCTCTTGGCGTGTTGCCCGTAACATTATAGAATATGGTGTATATGGTTATAATGGAGTTGAAAAAATTTCTGCTTCTACCACTCATCTTTATGTTTTTATAGGCGTTATTTTTCAATCGGTTTTCGGAGAAGGAAACTTTATTTATCCTTTACTTATTTTTAATACCATTTTATTTACGATTGGGATTTATTGGTTAGGAAAACTACTTTTTAACACCACAACAAAACTTATCTTATTTATCCTTTTTGTCAGTTTTTTACCACCGGCTATAAAAATGTCTATTTTAGGAATGGAGTTCGGAATGCTGTTCTTTTTCTATATGGCACTTATAAAGTATGGGTTTGTTGAAAGAAAAAATTGGGCTTTTATTGTAATGCCTATACTTATTCTTTGGACACGAATAGATACGTGTATTTTCTTAGGGTTATTGTTCATATATGATGTGATACAGCAGCGAAAATGGAATACAGCTCTAATGATTGGAGGTATTTTAGCGGTTGTAACTACAGTTGCATTCAACTGGTTTTATTTTGGGGAGATTGTCAATAATACAATCACTTCTAAGAAAAATAATTATTCTAACCCAACTTTATTAGAACGTTGGGCAGAATTTAAATATTTTGGACCAAATTTTTTTGGAATCATAAAATTTCCAACCTCAATTTATAATTTTTCGACATTATTATTTTTTATTATCTCATTAATCAGTCTATTCTTTCTTTCGGGAAAATTAGAAACTAATCGTAAAAAAGTAGTTGGATTTTTATTCCTTTTTGGTTTGGTCAAAACGATTATATTCGGAGCAACAAATTCATGGTTTGACTGGTATTATTGGATACCTCAAATTTGTTTGTTCTTGCCAATTATAATAGTTGTATTAGACTCGGATAAATATAAATCCTTGTCAATTGCTTATTTTGTTGTTATTTTTATTCCTTTTACCGTTTACCAAGCTGTACATTCTATAGCAACTGGACATGGAGAATGGAATCATGCACGCAAGATTGGGTTGTATTTGGATTCGATTGAGCCAAATAAAAACAAATATATCTTCTTAGAACCTGCTGGTTATATTCCCTATTTTTCTAAATTGAAAGTCATTGATTATGTAGGATTAGTAGACAAGCGCTTGACAGACGAAAACATTGTTGAAAATGGGAAAGAAGTTGGTTTTTCCAACTTGATTAATAAAGCAAAACCCGATTATATTTTAGAAGATTTTAAACCCATGTTCAAAGGAACTTTAGCAGATCAATCTATTTATGAGGATTACGAACTTATAAAAGAATTTAAAATAGAGGATGTTGCTAAATCGGATCATCCAATATTAGATAAGATTTATAAATTCAAACCATCAGGTAGAGATTTTTATTTATATAAACGTAAATCGACAGCTAAATAATGGGTCAAAAAAAGAAAATATTAATACGTATTGGCTCGCTTCGTCATGGAGGTGCTGAAAAAGTATTGGTCACTTTTCTCAAAAATCTTTCACCAGAAAAATACGAAATAGATTTATTGTTGAATCTTTATTCGGGTAAATACCTAAAAGATGTTCCTTCTTGGATTACTATCTATTACTTGAATAAAGGTGAAATGATTACGACCAATCGTCTGCAAGATATTCCCCAAAAAGCTTATCGGGTAATCTATCAAGCGATTTTAAAGAAATTTCCAAAGTTGCTTTACACGTATATTTTACCCAATAAAACGTACGATATAGAGTTTGCTGCGATTCATGGAATGGCTGACGAAATTTTAAATTCGCCGATCAAATCATCTAAAAAAATCGTTTGGATTCACAATGATTTATCCAATATTCCAGCATATACAGACGAACGTTTAAAGTCTTTTTTTAAGTTTGATCAGATTTTAGTGATTTCTGAAAAGATCAATCGACTTTTTTTAGATTTGGCGACTACGGAAGCTGAAAAAAAGAAAGTAGTTCGCATTTATAATCCAATTGATGTGCACGAAATAAAATCATTAGCAGCTGAAAAATGTGACATCAAGAAAGCTGAGAATCAACCAACTTTTGTATCTATTGGTACGGTTTTTCCTCAAAAAGGTTTTGATCGTTTATTGCGAGCTCACAAACGTTTGTTGGATGAGGGTTTTCCACATCAGGTATGGATTGTGGGAGATGGTTATGATTTTCCAACGATCAAGAAGTTAGTGGATGACTTAAAAGTGAATGATACAGCTCACTTAATTGGATTCAAAGAAAATCCATATCCGTATTTTGTATTGGCAGATTTTTACATTTTATCGTCTCGTTACGAAGGTTATCCTACGGTTTTATTTGAGGCGATGGTTCTTGAAAAACCGATTATTGCAACCGATGTATCAGGAGTTAGAGAAATGTTGAATGACGGTGAGTTAGGTTATATCATCAAAAATGAAGAGGAAGCAATTTATGAGGGAATGAAGTATTTTATTCAACATCCTGAAATTGCAGATAACTATCAACAAATTATTGCATCAAAATCATTGCCTTTTCAATTAGAAAATGCCGTACATTCAATCGAAAAATATTTAAATTAAATGAAAACAATTATTCAGAAAGATTTTTATAGAAATTTTGGGTATTGGACCAATTCGCCTTTTCTAAAAGGCTTTATGAGCCCTGGTTTTCGATTTATTTATTGTTTAAGAAAAGCCCAACAATATTCATCCAAACATCCTTTTGGCATTTTTTATCGTTTGTTGCTTCGTCGCTATTCAATCAAATACGGTTATCAAATTTCAGCAAAAACAGAAATTGGAGCTGGTCTTAATTTAGGGCATTGGGGAACAGTTGTTGTAAACCCAAAAGCAAAGATTGGTAAAAATTGCAATATTGCACATGGAGTTACCTTAGGGCAGACAAATAGAGGAAAGTCAAAAGGTTATCCTACGTTAAAAAACGATGTTTGGGTCGGAACTAATGCAGTTATTGTTGGAGGTATTACGATTGGAAATAATGTATTGATTGCACCTAATAGTTATGTAACGCAGGATGTACCTGATAATTCGGTCGTGATGGGAAATCCTATGCAAATTGTGCCGAATGAAAAAGCGACTGAAGGATATATTAATAATAGAATAGAGGATTAATAGTTGAAAACTATACTTTTTATATTACCAGACCTTAATCAAGGTGGAGCAGAACGTGTCATTACAACGTTGTGTAACGAACTGGATCGAACAAAGTTTTCCCCAAAATTAGTGCTTTTCAAAAAGGAAGGTTATTATTTGAATCATTTAAAAAAGGATATTGAAATCATCGAATTAAATATCTCTCGTATTCGATATTCTATTTTTAAGATTGCTCCATTAATCAAAAAAATAAAACCCGAAATTGTTTTTACAGGTTGGGGTGAAATTTCTGCTTTTTTATCACCCTTAATTCCATTGTTTCCAAAAACGAAATTTATAACGCGTGAAACAAATGTTGTTTCAAAACATGTTACGCGAAAAGAAATTCTATTTTTCTATCGTTTTTATCCTAATTTTCATCAAATCATTGCGCAAAGTGATGATATGAAAAACGATTTGATTCAGAATTTTAATATTTCGGAACATAAGATTGTTAAAATTAACAATCCAGTTGATTTTGATTTAATTAACCGATTAAAAGAAGAAGAGGTGAGTGTTGGTTTTGACACGAGCTATAAAAATATTGTGGCGATAGGTAATTTGTCTCCGCGAAAAGGATTTGATTTGTTACTCGATGTGATGAATGAATTGAAACATGAAAAAATACAGTTAACTATTCTTGGTGATGGTGCCTTTAAAGATGAGTTGATTAAACAAAAGGACGAGTTGAAATTAGCGAATGTGAGGTTTCAAGGAAATGTTCCGAATCCGTTTGTGTATTTAAAGCATGCTGATTTGTTTGTTCTTTCATCCCGTTACGAAGGTTTTCCGAATGTATTATTGGAAGCAGGTGCGTGCGGAACCTATAGTTTGGCAAATAATGCGCCTGGAGGAATCAATGAAATTATTCAAGAAGGAATCAATGGGGAAATTTTTCCAATAGATAATACGAAAGGTTTTGCGCAAAAAATAAAAGAAGTTTTAGCACATCACCATCCAAAAGAACAGCTTGTAGAAAGTATCTTTTCTCGATTTAGTAAACAAATAATTATAAAACAATACGAAGCTATTTTTAATCAACTATAATGAATAATCCACCTAAACTATCAGTTATTGTTCCTGTTTATAATACCGAAAAATATCTTTCGAAGTGTTTAGATTCTATTTTGAATCAAACCTATAAAGAACTTGAGGTGATTGTAGTAAATGATGGTTCGAAAGATCATTCGCAATCAATTATCGATCAGTACAAACAGATTGATGCAAGAATTGTTTCTATTCTGAAAGAGAATGGAGGGTTAAGCGATGCGAGAAATGCAGGTATCGACCATGCGACAGGTGATTATTTGGCTTTTATAGATTCGGATGATTACATTGATAGAACGATGTTCGAAAAAATGGTTGATTTGAGTGTGCAACATCGGTCAGAAATTGTTTTTTGTGATTTGGTAAAAGTAGATGAATTTGGAACTGAGTTTCGTGATTTACCACAGTCTCCACAATTACCAGAAAAGATTATTTTGGAGAATGATCTGACTATTTTTGGTGAAATGAGTTGTTTTTCTTGTAATAAAATTTTCAGAAGATCGTTGTTTAACAAGCATCGTTTTAGAAAAGGAATTCACTTTGAAGACATCGAATTGATACCGAAATTAGTTTTAGATGCTACAGTTATTTCTAAAATTAATCAACCTTTTTATAAGTATTTTGAACGCCAAGATTCTATTACAAAGACCCATACGGCGAAAGGTTTGGATATGTTTGTTGCTGTAAATGAGGTGACAAATTATTTTTATAAAAGTAAATACAATACATTTGCAACCGAGCTAAAACGTTTTCAAATCATTCAGGGGTATTATTCGTATTTAGCCTATGTGGCCTATGTAAAAGATAAAACCTTGAAAAGTAGAATGATTGAAGCTTTAAGTGATTTTCTGAAAGAGAATCACTTAACAAAGAAAGAGCTTAAAAATTATAATCGTTTTGAAAAGAATTACTTAAATTCATTACCATTGAAAAAAAGAATGTATTATTATTTGTCACTTATGAACCTTCAACTGTTAATTAAATTATAATTTGAAGTGAGTTTAATTTATTTATTCATATTTTCTTTTCTGCTTATCGCATCAATATTAGAGTTTTCTGATAAAAAAGTCAGTAAACAATTGTATGTGTTAATTGTTGTGATAATGTCACTAACAGCTGGTTTTGGTTATGGTTTAAGCCCTGACTGGATTGCTTATTTTAATACGTTTAATATGCTATTAGATGTATCTTGGCCAGAATTTGATCGATTTGCTTACATGGCAGGTATGGAAAAAGGCTTCCTTGGTCTAAATAAGCTATTGGTAGATTTTGGCTTTGATTTTGGAATGCTCACTTTGCTTGTGGCATCAACTTCCTTAATTTTAAAATCATCAACTTTTTACAAATATGGTGGTTTTCCTTTCCTTGTTCTATTTATCTATGCCATGCCAAACTTTATGTTTGAGGAGCATGTGCATATTCGTCAGGGTTTAGCCAATGCAATTGCAATATATTCAATACGCTATGTGATTGATCGAAATTTAGTCAAATTTTTAATTTGCATTGCGGTAGGTTATCAATTTCATGAATCTATTATTGTTTTTGTACTTGCCTATTGGATTGCTCCAATGAAATTTGACGAAAAATTTATAGGTTGGATCGTTTTATTTTCAATTATAGGTTTTTATACAGGATTAAATTCAATCATAGAGGTCATCATGGACTTTATGCCTATTGGGCAAGATAAGTTTGAGAGCTATCAAAGTGATTTATACGCACAAGGCGATGGGGTGGCTATAGGAGATTTTGTAAAAATTATTTCTATTCTATCCATTATCATTTATAATAAATATGCTGTTCACGATAAATTGTATTGTTATTTCCGAAACTTATTTGTTTTTGGTGTACTACTTTACTTCTTCTTAGGGAAAGGAATTTTTGGTATTCGATTACCAGGTTTTTATTTAGTTTTTTTAGGTTTAACGGTAGGGAGATTGGTGTATGTTTTTGACGGAGATAAATTTAAACTAAACTTTATATATTTAAGTTTTGTATCATACACTGTCTTGTTGATTTTTTGGTTCCAAGTAAAGCAAGGACATAAATCAAATTTTGGAAATTATCGAACTATTTTTAATAAAGAGGCCGTGTACGGATTATGGAAATGGAATTAGTATCTATTGTAACGCCTTGCTATAATTCGGAAAAGTATATAGCGGAAACTTATCAATCAATAAAGGCACAGACTTATTCTAATTGGGAATGGCTTATTGTTGATGATTGTTCAACTGACCGTTCGGTTGAAATTATAAAATCGTTTCAAGATCATCGAATTTATTTAAGTAGTCAAACAGTTAATCAAGGTGCTGCAAAAGCAAGAAATATAGCACTTTCCAAAGCAAATGGAAGGTACATCACGTTCATCGATAGCGATGATTTGTGGTTACCAGATTTTTTAGAAAAAACGATCAATTATTTACAATCAAATGATGAGCAATTAGTTTACACAAGTTATAAACGAGTAGATGAAAATTTGCAACCCTTGTTAGAGGATTTTATTGCGATTGATAAAATTGATAGTAATCGAATTTTATACAACTGTCCAATTCCGATGTTAACATCTGTTTACGACTCCAAAACTATAGGGAAAATTACTGTTCCTGATGTAGAATTAAGAGAAGATCATGCGATGTGGATTGATTTGTTAGCTAAAATAAATTACGCAAGAGCAATTGAAGAACCCTTAGCTATTTATCGAATTAGAGATAATTCTGTTTCGAGGGATAAATTTAAAATAGCAAAAAAACAATACGATGTCTATAGAAAATATTTAAAAATGAATTTTTTTAAATCTTCTTATTACACTTTTTTTTGGGCATTGAATGGATTAAAAAAATATGGAAAACTTTAAATTATTAGACTATTTATATACACTGGATATTTCTCCAATTTACATCAATATTTTGGGTTCATTTTTTTTTGCATTGACTATCACTTTGATTTCTATCCCTAAAATAATTAGAATCTCTTATAGAAAACAATTAATGGATGTGCCAGGAGAGCGTAGTTCTCATACGAATAAAGTTCCTACCTTGGGAGGTGTCGCATTGTACTTTGGTATTGTGGTTTCGACTTCTATTTTTGCAACAGATTTAGGTGTTAATTATTCCTTTTTTCTATCGGCTATTACCATCTTGTTTTTTATAGGATTAATGGACGATCTATTAGTTGTAGCACCAGATAAAAAACTATACGGACAACTAATAAGTACAATTTTAATTATTTTTGGTTCAGGAATTATGATTAATTCATTTTCAGGACTTTTTGGAATTTATAGAATACCATACGCTGTAGGGGTCTTGTTAACGATTTTTATATTCATTGTTTTGATTAATGCTTTCAATCTTATTGATGGAATTGATGGACTTGCAGCAGGAGTTGGAGGCGTAATTAGTCTATGTTTTGTGTATATTTTTTATCGAATTTTTGATTATGGCATAGGTATACTTGCCATTAGTACACTCGCTGTTTTAATAGGTTTTGCACGATACAATCTTTCCAAAAAATTTAGAATATTTATGGGGGATACAGGATCGATGGTCATAGGTTTTATTTTAACCTTTATGGCGATTCGATTTCTTTACATTAGCGAAACCTCCAATCTTGGCTTAAAGACTGGACCAGTACTTCTACTGTTTATCTTTGTGATTCCTATTGTAGATACTTCTTATGTTTTTACTGTTCGATTACTCAGAAAAAGAAGTCCATTTGCACCAGATAAAAACCATTTGCATCATCAATTTCTAAAATTAGGTTACAATCATTTGCAAACGTCGATCATTTTAGTATTAATTAACATTTTTTTTATAATCGTTGGGTATTATTTTAGAAATATTGAAATTAATAAACTATTTTTGGTTTTTATTGTTTTATCAATAAGTTTTGTTATCTCTCTAAGATATATTGTAGTATTAAAAAATAATAAAAACATATCATTATAAAAAATGCTTTACTTAAAATCAACTTTAACCAAAACCGCTATTTTATTGATCATCATGAATTTATTTTCATGTATATCACTTAAAGATGTTCAATTAATTCAACCAGATCAAAATTTAAAACTTGATGCTAAAGGGAAAATCGCTTTCGATAAACCTGAATACTATATTCAAAAAGGGGATCGCATTTTAATCAATGTTTCAAGTGCTTCTAAAGAATCTATGGGGATTCTAAGTGATTTTATTTCTTCAGGAAATCAAACTTTTGTTCAAGGAGAGAATTCAGGTGTATTAGTCAGAAAAGATGGAAACATAGAATTACCTCGAATTGGGAATATACATGTAGAAGGGTTTACTATAGAACAGGTTCGTAAGATAATTCAAGATGAATTTTATAAAATTTATGATGAGAAAGGAACTTTTATAGATGTAAATTTAGCAGGTATAGAATATACTATAGTGGGTGAAGTTAGTCAAGGGACATTTCGGGCAAATAAAAGAGATTTAACCATTTTAGAAGCTTTCGCTAAAACAGGATCTAATAATATATATGCAGACCTGAAAAATGTTCGTATAATCAGAACAGATTTGGATGGAACTAAGCAGGTTTATGTGGACTTGACAAAAGAATCTATTATGAATTCAGAGTATTATTGGATTCAGAATAATGATATTATTGTTGTTAATCCACGTAAAGAAAAAGTTTGGGGAGTTGGTCTAAACCCACTGAGCGTCGTTACAACAGTGATGGGAGCTATTGCAACTATTTTAGGAGTTTATTTATTTTTTGATAAAATTTAAGAATGGCGAACACAACGAATAATCAAAAAAGTAAGAAAAAACAATCTGACTTTATTGATGTAGAAAGGCTTATACCCAGGTTACTTAATGAGTGGCCATTATATATAATATCAATGCTGATTGCTTTAGCAGTTGCTTATTATTTAAATAACTGGAAACTGAATAAAATTTATTCGGCCAATACAACGTTTAAAATCAAGGATAATAGTTCGGCGAATAATTCTTTGGCATCTAATTCGATTAACTTCATTTGGGGAGGTAATGCCAACAAAATTGACGGATTATCTTATACTTTAACATCTCGTATTCATAATGAAAAAGTTGTTAAGAAGGCAGAATCCTATATTTTTTACACAGAAGAAGGCAGATTAAAAAAATCTAATATTTATAAATTAGATGCACCATTCCATGTGCATATTGATACATTTCATCAACAAGTTGCAAACGTAGATGTAAGAGTGAAGCCAAAGGATCAAAATTCATTTTATCTTGAAGTTGAAAATGCTAATGGATCGTTGTATCAATTTACAAAAGATAGTATTATTAAACCAGATGTTTTGAATCTTCCTAAAATTGGTTATTACAATCAATGGATGGTTGGAAAAAACTATAAAATAAAACTAACTCGCTCAAACGTACCGTTCTCAGAAAGTACAATTTCATTTAAGTTAGTGACTATTAAAGATGCAACATCTAGAGCGGTTAAGAATTTTAGTGTGTCAAATCCATCTAAAATTTCAAGTATTATTTCGGTTTCTAAAAATGCTGAAAGCTTAAATGAAGCAGTCGATTTATTAAATAATTCAATTCAGGTTTTAATAGAAAATGAACTTGCAGAGAGAAATTTATCGGCATATCAGACCAAAAAATACTTACAAGAAAGAATTGCAGCAGTAAAGCTAAAGTTAGATAGTTCAACGAATAATTTGCAAGAACTGCAAAAACAAACAGGAGTTTATAATTTTAATACAAAGAAAAGTGAACTTTTAGGAAAATTAACAGCTTTAGATAAAGAACGTATAGAAGTAGAAGAGAAAATTAATGCTTTGCACCGTTTAATGCCTAAAAAATCGAGTAGTGTTGATAATTTAATAGCGCTTAATATTGCAGGACTTGATGTTTCGTACTACATGACAAATGTAGATCAATTGGATAATCTTGAAAACCAACGAGAGCAAATGCTTAAGGTTTACAAATCAAATACGGATGAGATTAGAGAAATAGATCGTCAATTAGCGAAAACAAGAAACAATATTTCGAATGTTGTCAATGCGCATTTACAAAAGTTGAACACCGATTTGTCCATGATTAATGCCAAATTAGCGGAGTCTGAATTCAAAGCAAAAGATTTACCATACGAAGAAATAGAATTTGTGGAAGCAAATCGTGGGTTTGAGTTGAATAGTACAATGTATTCTACGTTGATCAATCAGTTAAACACAACCGATTTGTCTTTAGCCTCTATTGTCTCTGATATTACAATCATTGATCCTGCGAAGAATCAAGGTCAAGGATTTATTTACCCAAATCCAAATCGTAATTACTTGATTGCTTTAGGAATTGGTTTATTGATTCCTCTTATTTATGTGGTGATTAAAGAATTGTTAGATTTTAAAGTTCGTGTATTAAAGGATATCACAGGACGTACAAATATTCCAATTATTGGTTTGGTTGGTCCGTTAGGGGACAATTCACCATTAGTTGTTATCAATAATCCTAAATCTGGAATTTCAGAATCATTTAGATCTATTCGTTCTAATTTAAAGTATTTATATAAACATCCAGGACTCGACGAGCATAATAAAACCATTTTAGTCACTTCATTTATTGGAGGTGAAGGTAAAACGTTCAACGCGATGAATATCGCCAGTTCAATCGGTTCGATGGATAAGAAAACGATTCTGATTGGATTAGATTTACGTAAGCCAAAAATATTTGATGATTTTAATATCAACAATAAAGTTGGGGTAACAGATTATGTAGCAGGTTATTTAGATTTAAATAAAATTATACAACATACAATTTTACCTAATTTAGATGTTATTACAGCTGGTCCAATTCCTCCAAATCCTTCTGAATTGATTTTGAGTAAACGAATGGATCAATTGTTTGCTGAATTGAAAGAAAAATATGAATTTGTGATTATAGATTCGCCACCAATTGGATTGGTAACAGATTCTTATGATTTGATGTGTTATGCTGATTGTACATTGTATGTGACGCGTTACAATTATTCAGAGAAAAACTTTATTACGGCGATTTCGAATAAATACGATGTAGGAGAAGTGTCGAATGTTGGAATTATATTCAACGACTTCCAAATCAAAACGGGTTACAGTTATGGCTATGGTTACGGTTATGGCTACGGTTATGATTACGGTTATGGCTATTTTGCTGGTGACGAAGATTTTGATAATTCATTCTTTGGTAAACTTAAACGATTAGCTACTCGTATTAAAAGTAAATTTTTTTAATTAAAATGTTATTAAAGAACATATTTGATTATATACTTGCATTAATCCTACTATTTTTTTTAGTGGGATTAATTGTTTTGTTAGTTATCATAAGTTCTTTTGATACGAATCAATTTGGTGTTTTTACTCAAAAAAGAGTAGGGAAGAACGGCAAGTTTTTTACTATTTACAAAATCAGAACAATTAAAGGATTTTCTGAAAATACAATTACCACCGATCAACATCATATTACAAAATTTGGAAAAATTCTAAGAGATTATAAATTAGATGAACTGCCACAGTTAATTAATATTCTAAAAGGTGAAATGAGCTTCGTTGGTCCTCGTCCTGATGTAAAAGGTTATGCTGATGTATTGGTTGGAGAAGATCGGATAATGCTTCAGGTAAAACCTGGTTTAACTGGGCCTGCTCAATTAAAATATCGACACGAAGAAGAACTCTTATCCGATGTTACAAATCCAAAAGCTTACAATGATGAAGTTCTTTGGCCAGATAAAGTGAAGATTAATGTCGACTATGTGAAGAATTGGAGTTTTAAACAAGATTTAATTTATATGGTTCAAACACTTATAAAAAAATAAAAGAGAATCCTAAATTGGATTCTCTTTTATTTTTGAAAATAGAGTAATATTATACTTGAATGACTCCTAAGTTAAATTGTTTTTCAATTGGTGCATGATTCGCTGCTTCAATTCCCATCGAAATCCATTTTCGTGTATCTAACGGATCAATAATTCCATCTGTCCACAAACGTGCTGCAGCATAGTATGGGCTCGTCTCATCGTTGTATTTTGCCGTAATTTCGTCTAATAATTCTTGTTTTTTCACTTCATCTACTTCAACACCTTGTGCTTTCAAAGAAGCTTCTTTGATTTGGAACAATACTTTCGCTGCTTGTTCACCTCCCATAACTGCTAATTGAGCTGATGGCCAGGCAGCAATCAATCGTGGATCATAAGCTTTTCCACACATGGCATAGTTTCCAGCACCGTAAGAATTACCAACTACAATTGTAAATTTTGGAACAACAGAGTTTGATACTGCATTAACCATTTTTGCGCCATCTTTGATGATTCCACCATGTTCTGATTTCGAACCAACCATAAATCCAGTGACATCTTGTAAGAAAACCAATGGGATTTTCTTTTGATTACAATTCGCAATAAATCGAGTGGCTTTATCAGCAGAATCTGAATAAATAACACCGCCAAATTGCATTCCGTCTTTTTTAGATTTTACAATTTTACGTTGATTGGCTACAATTCCTACCGCCCAACCATCAATTCGCGCATAAGTACAAATGATTGACTTTCCATAATCGGGCTTGTATTCATCCAATTCAGAGTTATCAACAAGTCGGTTAATAATATCATACATATCGTATTGTTCGGCACGAGATTCAGGCAGAATGCCATAGATTTCTTTTTCGTCTAATGCTGGTTTTGCAGCTTCAATTCGATTAAATCCAGCTTTATCGTAATCTCCAATTTTTCCTACAATCGATTTTATTCGATCCAAAGCATCCTTATCATCTTTGGCCTTATAATCTGTTACACCAGAAATTTCGCAATGTGTTGTTGCTCCTCCTAAAGTTTCGTTGTCAATGTCTTCTCCAATTGCCGCTTTTACCAAGTAGCTCCCCGCCAAGAAAATAGAACCCGTTTTATCTACTATCATTGCTTCATCGCTCATGATTGGTAAATAGGCTCCTCCAGCAACACAACTTCCCATGACCGCAGCAATCTGTGTAATTCCCATTGAAGACATGATGGCATTGTTTCGGAAAATACGTCCAAAGTTTTCTTTATCCGGAAATATTTCGTCTTGCATAGGTAGATAAACTCCTGCACTATCGACTAAATAAATAATTGGTAATCGATTTTCCATGGCAATTTCTTGCGCTCGCAAATTCTTTTTTCCAGTAATTGGAAACCAAGCGCCAGCTTTTACTGTTGCATCATTTGCTACAACAATACATTGTTTTCCAGAAATGTATCCAATTTTTACTACAACACCTCCTGAAGGGCAACCGCCATGTTCTTTGTACATTCCATCCCCTGTTAAAGCACCAATTTCAATGCTTGGTTTTTTATCATCAAATAGATAGTCAACACGTTCACGAGCTGTCATTTTTCCTTTGCTATGCAACGCATCAATTCTTTTTTTACCTCCGCCAAGGTAAACTTCATTTAGTTTGTTACGCAGTTTAGAAAGTAATAATTTGTTATGATCCTCTCTTTTATTAAAAGTTAAATCCATTGTGGTTTTCTGTTTGTTTACAGCTCTAAACTAATGAATTTTCTCCAATTCTTAAAATCAAATTTAAACTTACAAACCTGTACATACAAAGTTTTTGCAATGCGATTGCAATTGAGGAAAAAAGTGCTGAAAATCGTTTTCTAATTTTGAATAATTTTGTTCAAATTCAGGAATGATATGATGTAAATTATTTTTGAATTTAGTTCGACTTCCAACTCCTTTCAAAGTTTTTTGAACACCTTCTATTGTTGAATAGTTTTCGAACCAATCATATTTTAAAAGGTAAAAAATGATTTCTTGTAATTTTTTTGGGAATGAAGGATATTTATCTTCAAAAAGTTGATAACAATTTGTTTTAAAATTTTCGAACGGAAATTCTGAGAAATCATTCCAATGTTTAATCAAAAAATAATCGTAAATCACATCAATAATAATCGGTGAAAATTTATGTTGTGTGTTGTGAAAATAACTCGAGCTTCGTTTCACAATTTCGTGCGAATCGGTAAATGAATCAATCGATCGATGAAGTAAAATTCCTTTCTGAATCTCAGTTTCATAATTCATGAATTGATTTCCTTTAACGATTTCTCCAAGTAAATTTCCGATTTGGAGCGATTGATTTCCGAACGATAAAAATTGGTGTGCGACAAAGTTCATATGGCTTATTTAGTTGCATAAAGTTAATTCTTTTTTAAATGATACCATGTTATTTTATAATCATGAAAAAAGCCATCTGAAAAGATGGCTTTTGAATTATTTTAGTTGAGATTTATTTACTGAAATCGACTTTCAATAAATCAATTTTTGCTAATAATTGTTGTTGAACAGTTGTATATTCTTCTTGCGATGCTAAAGGAGCATTGACAGAGAAATAATATTTAATTTTAGGTTCTGTTCCCGAAGGGCGACACGCTACTTTACTGCCATCTTCTGTGTAGAAAATTAAGACATTTGATTGAGGGATATTAATCGTTTTCTCTTCTCCAGAAACTAAATTTTTGTCGATTGAAGATTGGAAATCTTTTACACGAATAACTTTAGAACCGGCCAATTCTTTTGGAGGATTTGATCTGAATTCTACCATCATTTGCGCAATCAATTCAGCACCTTCTTTTCCTGGTTTAACAATGCTAATTAAATCTTCTTGATATGCTTTTCCTAATTCAAGGTAGATTTCAGTTAACTTGTTATATAAAGAACTTCCTTTTGCTTTTTGTACAGCTGCAATTTCAGAAACTAATAAAGCTGTTGTAACAGAATCTTTGTCTCGAATAAAATCACCCACCATAAATCCGAATGATTCTTCACCTCCTCCAACAAATTTTTCTTGGCCTTCGAATTTACGAATCATATCTGCAATCCATTTGAAACCTGTTAAACCAACTTTACAATCAACATTGAATTTTGCTGCGATATCATAGAAGATGTCAGACGTTACAATAGTTGAACCAATAAATTCTTTTCCAATTAATTTACCAGCTTCTTGCCATTTTTCTAATAAATAATAAGCCAAAACAGTATTCATTTGGTTACCATTTAATAAAACGATTTTACCTTCGTTGTTACGCGTTGCAACACCAACACGATCGGCATCAGGATCTGTACCAATGACAACATCAGCACCGATTTCGTTTGCCAAAGCAACCGCCATAGTTAATGCTTCTGGTTCTTCTGGATTTGGCGATTTTACTGTAGGGAAATCACCACTTGGAATTGCTTGTTCAGCTACTTGATGAACTTGTGTGAAACCAGCTTTTTCAAAAGCTTTTGGTGTAATGGCAACAGAAGTTCCGTGAATAGATGTAAATACAATTTTGATATCTTGTTTACCTTCTTGCGTAAAACTACCGTTTGCTACACATGCATCAATAAAGGCTTCGTCAATCTCTTTTCCAATGTAAGTTAATAAGGTATCATTTCCTTGAAATTTAATTTCTTCAACTTTTACATTGTTTACTTCGTTGATAATTTCACCATCTTGTGGTGGAACAATTTGCGCACCATCATTCCAATATACTTTGTATCCATTGTAAATAGGAGGGTTGTGAGAAGCTGTTAAAACAATTCCTGCATCGCAACCTAAATGACGAACTGTAAACGATAATTCTGGTGTTGGACGGAAAGATTCGAATAAGTAAACATTGATTCCGTTTGCTGTTAAAACATCAGCAACCATTTTTGCAAACGTATCCGAATTGTGACGCACATCGTATGCAATGGCTATTTTTTTCTCTTTATTTGGAAATTGTTGATTGATATAATTTGCTAAACCTTGAGTGGCGGCACCAAGTGTATATTTGTTCAAACGATTTGTTCCAACGCCCATTATTCCACGCATTCCTCCTGTACCAAACTCTAAGTTTTTGTAAAAAGAATCGTCTAATTCGGTTGGATTGTTATCGATTAAATCTTGAACAGCTTTTCTTGTTTCCGCATCGTACGCGTCAGAAAGCCATAATTGAGCATTTTCTAAACTTGAAATCATTCTTGTTTTTATTTTTTAAGTACCTGGGCGCGGTCAGTTACTTTTGTATCCTTGTTTGGATCGCCCATGAAATTTACGATTGAGTTTCCTTTTGCAGCACCATATAATGTTTGACGAGCATTGATATCTAACAAAGCATTATCGTCTGTTGTGAAATTAGCTTCATTCACTTCATATTTAAACAAATCTAACTTTGCTTCTCCATACGCTTTTACTTTCATTGTTCCTGCAGTTCCTTCTAACATGATATTAGTTTGGTCATCCGCTTTTAAATTAAAGTCATTGGTAATCAAAAAAGTTTGACTTATTCGCGCTTGATCTGTGACATTCATCTCTAATTCATCAACATTTAATGTTCCTGAAGTGGTCAAAGAAGTTTGTTTATTCACATCAATTTTTTCTAAATCACGTGTTACATAAACATACAAATCATAAGCGCTGTATTGATCTACATTTGATTTTTCTTTGATTGAAAGCGTTTGATTATTTGCTGTAACTTCTAAATTATCGATAATATTTTGGTGCGATTCTACTTTAACTCCAGTTGTATTTCCTGGAACTAAAATAACATTACAATTACATGAAACGCTCAAATCTTTGATGTTGTCAGCTGTATATTCTTTTTGAGCTGTTGCTACGCCTTCTCCATCAATAGACGATGAGCAAGAAGTGGCAATTAAACCTAAAAATCCTAATAAAATAATCTTTTTCATAGTTGTTGGTTTTAATTAGTTTAAATTCAATTCTTTTTGAACTAAATACAATTGTTTTTCTCTGTTGTTACGAACAATTAACTCGCCCAAAAATCCCGCCAAAAATAGCTGTGTTCCTAAAATCATAAAAACCAATGAAATGTAGAAATAGGGACTGTCTGTAATTAATCTTGCAGGAGAATGTGAAATATAAACTTTGTATAATTTTTCGATTCCTAAATAAAAAGAGGCAAAAAATCCTAAGATAAACATCAAAGTTCCTAATAAACCGAAAATATGCATGGGTTTATTCCCAAATTTTGAAGCAAAAAATAGTGTAATCAAGTCTAAGAAACCATTGACAAAACGATTTGCACCAAATTTTGAAACGCCATATTTACGCGCTTGATGTTTTACTTTTTTCTCAATAATTCGAGAATAGCCTGCGTTTTTAGCTAAAACAGGAATATAGCGATGCATATCTCCATACAACTCGATATTTTGCGTTACTTCCCAACGATAAGCTTTCAAACCACAGTTAAAATCGTGCAATTTTACACCCGAAGTTTTGCGTGCTACACCGTTAAATAATTTTGAAGGAAGATTCTTTGTCAGTTTGTTGTCTTGACGATTCTCTTTCCAACCCGATACAATATCTGCTTTGTTATTTTTAAGCATTTTATATAACGACGGAATTTCCTCAGGAAAATCTTGTAAATCGGCATCCATCGTAATCACAACATCGCCTTTTACTTCTTTGAAAGCAGCACTTAATGCAGGAGATTTTCCATAATTTTTACGGAATTTAATTCCTTTTACTTCAGGATTGAAGTTGGCAATATATTCGATAATTTGCCACGAATCATCTGTACTTCCGTCATCAACGAAAATAACTTCGAATGTAAAATCATTCTGCTCACAGACTTTTTTGATTCTGTAGAATAATTCCTCTAAGGAATCTTGTTCGTTCAACAAAGGAACAACAACTGAAATATTCATATGTTAAAAAACACGTTTTTTTAAGAATTGTGAAAACATTACTGAAATTGCAATGTAGAAAGATAAGAAAATTGAGAATAATCCAAAAAAGTTTTTAACAGTAAATAAATTTAATGTTTTATAATCATCCGAATTTCTAAATGTTTCGATATCTTTTGCGATTTTAGGATCAGACATATTTGATGTAAAAGTGTCTAATAATCCTTGTTTCAAACTATCTTGAGCCCATTCACCATACGTATTAAAAAATACAAAGATGACAATCAAACTAATGATTCCACCAAAGAAGATGGTGTAAAAACCAATCTTGAATCCTTCTTTAAAGGTCATTAAATCTTCTGAAGTTTGATGATTTTTAGCTTTCGCTCTTGATAAATTGAAAATAGTGAAGAAACAGTATACTGCATACAATGGTAATACTACGAAACAGCAAATCATGAAGCTGTACGTGTAATAATCTTGTACAGAAACGGTTCCGTTAAGAGAGAAATAAAAGTATAGTGCAAAAAACAATACTAAGGTAATTCCCGCCAGCACTAATGAATTTTTGAAAATTTTATTAAAACTAATCATTTTGCAAAGATAAATATATCCTTTATTCTATGATAGTTTATTTTGTATGATTTAAAAGGTAATTTATATTAAGAAATCAATTATTTTTGTTTGTAAATGATTTCATTATTTAAATATTTTTTTAGCTGTATCTCTCATCACTTCGTCTCTATTAATAGTAGAAGTGAATGATAAAACGATGCCTTTAGACGAATATTTACATGATTATAATTCTGTTTTATACAACAATCCTTCAGAAGTTATTTCGAATGCAGAGTTTTTGATTCGAAATTTGGATAATAAAAAAAATATTGCCGAAACTTATCTGCTTTTAGCTTATGGTCATTTTTATGCTGGGAAAAATGATAAAGCTTTAGAAAATGCTGCTCTTGCGAATCTGGAAGCATTAAAAACATCGAATATAAAGCTAATTGATGATTCAGAATTGAATCTATCAACAGTATCATTTATATGATTTTTCTGAAAAATATATTGCTGAAAATCATTCAGAGAATGTAATTTCAATAAAGGCTTCACAATTTTTTAATCAAGGAAATTTTGGGAAATGTATTGAAACGTTTTTAGGTAAAAAAAAATTGACGATTGAGGAAAAACTTATTTTGTCAAAGGCTTATCTTAAAAATCATCAATATGATAAAGCCTTTCAATTACTTCAAAATCTAAATCAAAATGATGCACTTGGTTTGTATTTTAAAACAAGAATAGAATTGTATTTGGGAGAATTGTACTTTGATAAAAGGGAGACAGATAAAGCGCTAAATCATTATAAAATTGCGTTGATTTTGGCCAAGAAATTAAATCATCCTTATTTAATTAACGATGTTTATTACAATTTGGGAAGCTTGTATTTAGCAACTCATTCTATTCACGAAATTAATTATTATAGCGAAAAGTATGACTCCATTTCTACGTTGAATTTATTGATGAATCAGAAAATTAATAATGAAATTTTTTATCATCAATCAAAAATAATCCAATTAAAGCAGCAAAAAACAGAAGATTTATTACAAAGACTTATCATTTTTTCCTTTGTTGTGTTATTCTTAACTATCCTTATTTATGGTTATATTCTGAACAAAAAAAAGGAAAAATTAGGTGTTGTTACTACAATTTTACAAACCATAAAAGAATCTAAAAATGAAGTTGTACAAGCTGATTTGGAAACTAAATATTCGCAAAAAACAGATTTGTTGTCTAAAGATAAAGAATACGCGCTTTTGCAAAAGTTAGATTCTTTTGAGAAAACGAATAAATTTTTATCCAAAAATGTTTCGTTAAGGCTTGTTGCATCTAAACTTGATACCAATACAAAATATCTGAGTGAGGTGATTAATCGTCATAAGAAAAAGAATTTCAACACTTATATAAACGAACTTAGAATAAAATATATACTGAATAAGTTGACAACCGATTCTAATTATTTGAATTATAAAATCAGTTATTTAGCGGAAGAAGCGGGGTTTTCTTCGCACAGTAGTTTTGTGTCTGCATTTAAAACTTTTACAGGAACTACACCAACACTTTTCATTAACACTTTAAGTCGAACAGCAGAATTATGAGAAAAATACTATTGATGTGGCTGATGTTGTATGGTAGTTTTATTGGTTTTGCGCAAAGTGATTCGATTAAAATTAAAAATCTTTACGAAGAAGCCAAGACAAATGTTTATAAATACCCAAAACAAGCAATAAAACAAATCGATGTTTTGATAACTCAATCAAACATAAATGCTAAACAGCTGGTTGATATTTACTTTTTAAAATCTACTGCATATTCTAATTTAAGAGACAATGAGAAAGCATTGGAATATTTGAATAAAACCTATGAATTGGTTAATGTTTTAGAAAATAAAGGACAAAAAGTAGCTGCGCTTCATCGGATTTCATCTATTTATCATAGTTTAAAATTATATGATAAATCGCTTGTTTACCTGAATGAAGCTGAGAAAACAATTCAGAATTTAGAAAATAGACAGGAAAAATTAGAATCGGTTGCCTATAATTACACCGTAAGAGGGTTGATTTTTAAAGATCTGAATAATACCAATAGCGCAATAAATTATTTTAACAAAGCCATTAGGAGTTATAATCAAATAGAGAATAGTTTTGTTGCAAATTCTAATAAAAGTGTTATTTATTATAATTTAGGATATTGTTATTTAAAAACAGATTTGAATACCGCTGAAAAATCATTTATCACATCTTACGAATTATCAAAATTAACAGCTACAAAAATCTTGATTGCTTATTCTTTAAAGGGGTTAGGAGAATATTATTTTAAATTAAATAATTATGAAACATCAAATAAAAAGCTGAATGAAGCATTAATTGTATTGGGTGATATTGATGATTCTGTTTTGCAACGAAATATCTATAGTTTAATAGGGTTGAATAGTATTGCACAACAAGAATGGAAGCAATTCGAGAAAGCAGATAGCTTGAGTACTTTGTATGCTAAAAAAGTGTTGAATTCCGAGAACAAAACCATTAGTATAGCAGTTCAATCTTTAAATCACGAAGCCAAAGTTAGTACCAAGAAAACATTGTTCAATGCCCAGTTAGTTGGTGTTTTTTCTCTTTTTATTTTGATTCTTATGACTTATGTTTTTTATAATAAACAAAAAAAATTAAATAAATGTATTCTTCAAAATCAAGAAGAATTGGTTGATCTTCTTCGTTAAAAGTAATTTTTTTTTCTAATATAATTTATTCATAATGAAAACGAAATGTTCTTTCGATTGTTAAACGAAGGAAAAAAATCTTCAAAATACTTTTATTTTATCAAAACATTCTTACCTTTGCATCAGGCAAGTCCTACACAACCAGCTCCTGTTGAATCCTCCAGGACGGGAACGTAGCAAAGGTATACGGTCGTAGCGGTGTGATGTAGATCGCTTGCCTATTTTTATTTCTCTAAATTTCACTCCCACTTTTTTTTACCCCATTATTTATTCATAAATTTGCAACCATTGATTTAAAGAATTCAATGGAAACAAACAAGACACCAAAGTACATTTTCGTTACCGGAGGAGTAACATCGTCGTTAGGAAAAGGAATCGTAGCTTCTTCATTAGGAATGCTATTAGAAGCTAGAGGATATAGAGTGACAATTCAAAAATTAGATCCTTATATCAATATAGACCCAGGAACACTTAATCCTTACGAGCATGGAGAATGTTACGTGACGGAAGATGGTGCAGAGACCGATTTAGATTTAGGACATTATGAGCGTTTCTTGAACCGCGCTACATCTCGTGCTAATTCAGTTACTACAGGTCGTATTTATCAAACAGTTATAGAAAAAGAACGTCGTGGAGATTATTTAGGAAAAACAGTTCAAGTTGTTCCTCATATCACAAACGAAATCAAACGTCGTATCAAATTATTAGGTAATACAGGTGATTACGATATCATCATTACTGAAATTGGAGGTACAGTGGGTGATATAGAATCTTTACCATATATCGAAACAATTCGACAATTAATTTGGGAATTAGGTGAACATAACTCTTCAGTAATTCACTTAACATTAGTACCATATTTAGCTGCTGCAGGTGAATTGAAAACAAAACCAACACAACATTCTGTTCGAACTTTAATGGAAAATGGTATTCATGCCAATATTTTAGTGACAAGAACTGAACATCATTTACCAAAAGATGTCAAAGCTAAACTGGCATTATTTTGTAATGTTCGCAAAGAAAACGTAATCGAAAGTATGGATGCAGACACAATTTATGAGGTTCCATTTTTATTACATGAACAAAATTTTGACGAAGTTGTTTTAAAAGGCTTAGATTTGCCAACTGATCAAGAACCAAATTTTACAGTTTGGAACAAATTCTTATCAAACCATAAAAATCCTAAAAACGAAATTGAAATTGCTTTAGTAGGTAAATATGTTTCGTTACATGATTCTTATAAATCAATTACAGAAGCGTTTGTACATGCTGCAGCAACTTGTGAAACAAGTGTAAAAGTTCGTTGGGTGTATTCTGGAGAAATTACAGAAGACAACGTTGGAGAGCAACTGAAAGGTGTTGCAGGAATTTTGATTGCACCAGGTTTTGGAGATCGTGGAATTTTAGGTAAAATAATTGCTGCAAATTATGCACGAAGAAATAATATTCCAACATTAGGAATTTGTTTGGGAATGCAAATTATGGCAATCGAATTTGCACGTAATGTATTAGGTTACGAAAAAGCAGATTCAGCAGAAATGGATTTAACAACGCCTTATCCAGTCATTAGTTTGATGGAAGATCAAAAAGATGTATCGGATAAAGGAGGAACAATGCGTTTAGGAAATTGGAAATGTGAATTAGCTGAGCATTCAAAAATCAAAGCAATTTATAATTCTGAAGAAATCTTAGAGCGTCATCGTCATCGTTATGAATTTAACAACGAATTTTATGATGAATTTGTTGAACATAATTTTATCCCAGTTGGTAAAAACCCAGAAACAGAATTAGTAGAAATTTTAGAACATAATCAACACCCATTTTATATTGGTGTACAATTCCATCCGGAATATAAAAGTACAGTTGCTTCGCCACATCCTTTATTTATAAGTTTTATCGAAGCTTCTTTATTGAATAAACAAAATGATTTATTAAATGCAACAAGAGAAAAAATTTGATTTTAACCAAACGATTGGTTTTATTTTAATTGCTATTCTTTTTGGCGTATTCTATTATCTTAACAGACCTTCGGAAGAACAAGTCGAAGCTCAAAAGAAAGAATTAGTCCAAAAGCAAGAGCAAGCAAAAAAACAGGAACAATTAAACAAAACAGCTACAACACAAGCTTTTCAAACTGTAGATCCTACATTAGCAAAAGATGTTGAAGTGAGTAATGATAAACTTAAAGTTAAGTTTTCGCCAAAAGGAGCTCAGATTGCTGATGTTCAAATTATCGGTTATGATGCTTTTGATGCGAAAAAAGATGGAAACAAAGATCCTTTACATTTAGTAAAAAATGGATCAAGTAAATTCAACTTATCATTCAAAACGAAACAAGGAGCTGTTCTTAATGTTTCGGATTTGGTATTTGTACCACAGGTGCAAAAAAATGCGAACAATACAATTGTGACGTTTACAGCCAATGCGGAAAATAGTCAAATTCAATACATCTATACATTAGGAGATTCTTATGGGATTGATTTTGAAGTAAAAACTCAAGGTTTATCTAATATTACTTCAGAAAATAAAGTCGATTTAGCGTGGACGATGGACGGTTTCAGTACAGAGAAAGGGAAAGATCAAGAGAAATATTGGTCACATACTTATTTTCAGTTCAAAGGAAACAAAGACATCGAATACGAATTATTTGGAGCTGATGAATGGCAAGAAGAGGAAGCAATTTCTTGGGTAGCGAATAAACAACAATTCTTTGCGACAGTTTTATCTAATGACGAAGGGTTCAAGAATACAAAAGGTGGATCTATCAATTCGGCTGAAGAAGACTTAACGTATAGTAAACATTACAATTTAAGTTCTCAAATCGATTTAAAAAATAGTGAAATCAATTCAAAATTCACATGGGATTTTATTCCATTGGATTATAAAATGTTGAAAGATTACAACGACAAAGGATTCCAAAACTTAATCGATTTTGGTTGGGGATTATTTGGTTGGTTGAATAAATATTTCTTCTTGAATATTTTCAAATGGTTAGCTTCTGTAGGAATCACTTACGGATGGGTAATCTTCTTGATGACAATCGTTGTGAAATTGGTTTTATCTCCAATTATGTACAAACAATACCGTCAATCAGCATTGATGAAAGTTGTTCGTCCTGAATTGAATGAAATCAACGAAAAATACAAGGATCCGAAAGATGCAATGAAGAAACAACAAGAAACGATGGCTATTTATCGTAATGCAGGTATTAATCCATTAGCAGGATGCTTACCAGCTTTACTACAAATTCCTATTTTCTATGCGTTGTTCCGTTTCTTCCCAAACTTAATCGACTTAAGAGGTGCTCCTTTCTGGTTCGTAGAAGATTTAACAGCTTATGATGATATCATCAGTTTGCCAGAATGGGTTCCGTTCTTAAATGGTCACTTAAGTGTATTTGCTTTATTATATATCGTTGCAATGATGGTTTATTTTAAAGTATCAGGATCTATGGACAACTTCCAAATGCCACAACAAGAAGGAATGCCAAACATGCAATTCATGAAATACATGATGTATGTAATGCCAGTTTTCTTCTTTGTATTCCTTAATAATTATGCCTCTGGACTATCATGGTATTATTTAGTTTCTAATACGATTAACATCTTTATCGTCTTATACATTAAGAGGTTCATGATTCATGAAGCAAAAATTCATCAAATTATTGAAACGAATAAAACGAAACCTAAAAAACAAGGTAAATTTGCTACTCGTATGCAAGAAATGATGAAGCAAGCTCAAGAGATGCAAGAGCAACAACAAAAAAATAAAAAGAAATAATAATTTCTAAAAGACCATTCTAAAAATCCGTTAATAATAATTAACGGATTTTTTATTCATTAAAGACAGTAAGGTTTTTATATAATTAATCTATTGTTAATAAAATGGTTAGTGTCTTTGTAAAATGTTTGTAGTGTATAAAATACACTTTTTTTGAATAAAATGTTTTTTATTTATTATTTTCAGATTATTATTGTCTTTAAATAATAAATAAGATGAATAATATTTACTCAATTAAAGACCAAACAGCAAATCCTGGACCGCTTGGTTTGTATGGATTTGCCATGACTACAATTTTACTAAATATTCATAACGCAGGTTTTTTTCCCGTCAATAGTATGATCATGGGAATGGGAGTTTTCTTTGGAGGCGGAGCGCAGTTTGTAGCTGGAGTGATGGAATGGAAAAAAGGAAATAACTTTGGTAGCATTGCTTTTATGTCTTATGGAGCATTTTGGTTATCACTTGTTTTTACTTGGTTAGCACCAATGTTTGGAGTGGAAAAAGCCGACGGAAATTCGATGGGTTGCTATTTAGGAATGTGGGGATTTTTTTCCTTAATTAATTTTTTACAAACGTTAAAAGGTAGTTTGGTTGGTAAATTACTATTTGGATCATTAACCTTATTATTCTTTTTATTGGCTGCTGCAAACTTTACGGGTGACGAAGCTATCCTAAATTTTGCTGGTTGGACCGGAATTATTTGTGGATTTATAGCTTTTTACGAAGCATCGGCTATTATGATTAATCAGAAGTACGAAAAAACAATTCTTCCATTATAAAATAAACATAAAAAAATCCTTTCGCAAAACTGCGAAAGGATTTTTTTATATAAAGAATAACGAATTATTTATTAAACATTGGTGCTAAAAATTTTTTCCAAATAAATAGTAAAATCAACGCTCCTAAAATAGAGAACATCCAATCAAATGGACTAAAGAAACTTACTTCTCCATCATGAGAAATTCCTAATATAGTTCGCATATAAGCTCCTAAATAAGCACCAACAATACCAATTAAAGCTGTTACCCAAAAACCTCCTGGATCTTTTCCTGGCATGATGGCTTTTGCAATTCCTGCACAAATAAGCCCGAAAACAAGGTAAACTAAGAAGCTCCAAACTCCTGTAATAGTCAACATAATAAATGAAGTTGTCATCATAATTAATAATATTTTTAAAGGTTGTAAAATAATGTTAAGCAAAACTTAACTAAAATCGTTCCAAAAAGATAAGAAAACTTTTTTGTATTTTTGTATTACTTATAAAATAAATTATATGTCTTTAATAAAATCAATTTCGGGTTTTCGTGGAACAATCGGAGGAAAGCCAGGAGATAACTTAACGCCCATTGATGCAGTAAAATTTGCTGCTGCTTACGGAACATGGTTAAAAAATCAATCAACTCAATCAGAGTATAAAGTGATTGTTGGCCGTGATGCTCGTATTTCAGGTCAAATGGTTTCTCAATTAGTTTGTTCTACTTTACAGGGATTGGGTATAAATGTGGTTGATTTAGGATTGTCTACTACCCCGACAGTCGAAGTAATGGTAACACATTTACACGCAGATGGAGGAATAATCTTAACAGCTTCTCATAATCCAAAAGAATGGAATGCTTTGAAATTGTTAAATGCCAAAGGTGAATTTGTTTCTGCTGAAGATGGTGCACAAATTTTAGCTTTTGCTGATAAAGACGATTATACATTTGCAGAAGTCGATAATTTAGGATCTTACGAAACATTTGATGATGCAATTGACTTACATATCGAGAAAATTTTATCTTTACCTTTAGTTGACGCAGAAGCTATCCGTAACAAAAATTTTAAAGTTGCAATTGATGCAGTAAATTCGACTGGAGGAATAGCAATTCCCAAGTTGTTACAACGCTTAGGAGTGATTCATTACGATATGTATTGTGAACCAAACGGACATTTTCCACACAATCCAGAACCGTTAAAAGAACATTTAGGCGACATCTGTCAAAAGGTGGTTGATGAACAAGCTGATTTTGGAATTGTGGTTGATCCAGATGTAGATCGTTTGGCGATTATAGATGAAAAGGGTGAAATGTTTGGTGAAGAATATACATTGGTTGCAGTGGCAGATTATGTATTGTCCAAAACACCTTCAGCAACGGTTTCTAATTTATCTTCTTCTCGTGCTTTACGCGATGTGACGGAGAAATATGGTCAAAAATATTCGCCTTCAGCAGTTGGAGAAGTGAATGTTGTGGTGGAGATGAAAAATGTTGAAGCTAAAATCGGTGGAGAAGGTAACGGAGGAATTATTTATCCAGAATTACATTACGGACGCGACTCTTTAGTTGGTATCGCTTTATTCTTGACACATTTAGCTGAACGAAATATTCCAGTTTCTGAATTGAGAGCATCTTATCCTGCTTATTTTATGGCAAAAAAGAAAATCGAATTAACTCCAGAAATTAACGTAGACGAATTGTTAATGAAGATTCAAGAAGTTTACAAAAATGAAGAAATCAACACTGTTGATGGTGTTAAAATAGATTTTCCAACCGAATGGGTTCACTTAAGAAAATCGAATACAGAGCCAATTATTCGTATTTACACAGAAAGTACTTCAGAAGAAAATGCGAATAAATTAGCAGATAAAATGATCGAAAGTATCAAAAATATTATTTAAAACAATCTGTTTTAATTGTTTAATAAATGTGCAAAACTCTTACAATTCGTTGTGAATTTTGCACATTTTATTTTGTAAATTAGTTTGATATTATGGACGAAGATTTTTTTAATAACGAACTGATTGAACGTTTTGAACAAATGCTTGAGAATCGTGAGTATAAATATTACGATTCGGAAGATTTGGTCGAAATAATTGAATTCTATATTGAAGTAAATGATAGCGAATATGCCAAACGTGCATTGGATTTTGCAGAGAAAATGCATCCTGAAAATATAGAAATCAAGATAAAGAAGATAGAATATCTACTTTTGATTAATGAGTTGAAACGTTCGGCGAAATTAATTCAAGAACTAAAAGTAATTGCGGCTAATGAATTGGATTATTTATTAGTACAAGCACGTTTTTGGGGAATGAAAAAAATGTCTCGAAAAGCAATTCGTTTTTATGAAGAGGCGTTGTCGATAGATGATGATGAAACTGATTTTATTTGCAATTGTATCGGAAACGAATTTTTAAATTTAGATGAAGTTCAGTCAGCTTTAATCGCATTTAGAAAAGCTTTAAAATTTAATCCAGAAAATGACTATTCTTTTTATTCGATTATACAATGCTTCGAAGAAATTCATAATCCAGAAGAATGCATCGACTTTTTGAAAGATTTTATTGATGATAATCCTTATTCTGAAGTAGCTTGGTTGCAACTTGGGTTATTGTATAATCATAAAAAGATGTTTAAAGAAGCTATAAACGCATTAGATTATGTTATTGCAATTAACCCAAACTCTATAGTTGGTCATACGAATAAGGCGTTTTCTTTTGAAGAGTTAGGGGATTACAACAAAGCCATTGAAACGCTAGAAGAAACTTTAGAGTATGATGATTCTCCTGCGTTGACGCATTTTAAAATTGGGGAATTGTATGAAAAATTGAAAAAACCTCAAAAGGCATTAAAAGCTTATCATATTGCCATAAAAGAAGACCCGCAATTGGATAAAGTTTGGGCAAAATCTGCTGCATTGTATGATAAGATGGGAAATTTGGATGAGGCAGAGTATTATATTCAGCGTGCAATTGAGTTAAATGATGACAACTCTGAATATTATACCAATTCTACGTATTATTTCTTGAAACAAATGAAGTTTGAGGAAGCATTAAGTAGTTTAGTAAAATTGGTTGAATTGAAACCTTTGGTTTTTAATACTTGGTTTGCCTATGTAGAGACCTTAATTGCAATTGGCGAATATGAGCAAGCAATTGCAGTTTTGTTAACAGGGGCTTTGAAGAACTTTAACCGAGCCGAATTTTTTTATCAACTAAGTAATGTTTATTATTTGATAGATGAGGATAGACTTGGGAACGAAGCATTAAGAAATGCTTTGAGTATGGATATTACAATCAAAAAAATGATGTTTGAAAATTATCCGATTCTTCAAGATAAAATAAACGATATCTTTGAAAATGATGATTAATTAAATCAAAATAGGTGATCAAATTTGACCGCCTATTATATTATGTTTAAAATTTTTTGTTCTAGAAAAATAATGTGAATAGGAAGTAAAAACCACTAGCTATAAGTGCAGAAACAGGAATTGTCAAAATCCAAGCCCAAAGTAAACTTATTGTTACACCCCAATGAACAGCAGAAACTCGTTTTACCATTCCAACACCAATGATAGAACCTGTGATGACGTGTGTTGTTGATACAGGCATTTTGATGTGTTCTGTAAAGAATAATGTAATTGCTGAAGCTGTTTGTGCAGTAAAACCTTCGATAGGGGTTATTTTTGTAATTTTGTTACCCATTGTTTTAAGAATTTTCATTCCTCCTCCTAATGTTCCTAAAGCGATTGCGGAGAAACATAAAATTGGCACCCAATCATGAATATCAGTACTACTTGAAGTGATGAACCAATCTTTCCAATGAAAGATATCATTCAAAACCCAGTCATTCATATCAGTATTTGCAATGGCAGTTTGGTTTGCAAGTAAAGCGAACGTGATTACTCCCATTACTTTTTGCGAATCATTTAATCCATGACCAATACTTAGCATAGCAGAAGAAAGCAATTGCAATTTTTTGAACCATGCATCAGCTTTATGTGGTTTAGCATTTCTACAAAGATTAAGTGTGATAATGTAAATTACGTTTCCGGCAATTAAACCAATAATCGGTGCAACAAAGATGAAAGCAATTATGGTTAAAATAATTGTACTGTTAACAGCCGAAAAATCGAAACCAGTTGCAGCTAAAGCACCTCCAGCTAATCCTCCAATTAACGTATGCGAGGAAGAGGAAGGAATACCTAATTTCCATGTTAAAATATTCCAAGTAATTGCAGCAGATAGTGCGGCCATAACGACAACAGATGGATTAGATCCAAATGCTACAACGACATCTTCTTTAATAATTTTAGCGATTGTATCTGCGACTCCAAATTCTCCGATGATATATTTTGCTATGAAAAAGGCAACAAAGTTGAAAAATGCAGCCCAAATAACTGCTTGAATTGGAGTGAGTACTTTAGTTGTAACGACTGTTGCAATAGAGTTTGCGGCATCATGAAAACCATTCAAGAAATCAAATAAAATGGCTAAGCCGATAATGATAAATAATACAGTTAGTTGCATTGCGCAAATTTAACAATTTCTTAATTTTAAAATGTCGATTTTGTAAAAATATTTTAAATAAAAAAGGAGCTTAATTTTAAGCTCCTTTAGAAATATAATGTGTTATATAAATAATGTGACAACGTAGTAAATTAATGCAGCTAATAGCGCTGAAACTGGAATGGTTAGTACCCATGCCCAAAGTAAACTAATTGTTACTCCCCAACGTACTGCAGAAACACGTTTTGTTAAACCAACACCAATGATAGATCCTGTGATGGTATGTGTTGTAGAAACTGGGATTCCAAAATGTTCAGAAATGTAAAGTGTCATTGCACCAGAAGTTTCAGCAACTACACCTTCTAATGGTGTAACTTTTGTAATCTTAGATCCCATTGTTTTGATGATTTTCCATCCTCCACCCATCGTACCTAAAGCGATTACGATAAAAGATGTAATAGGAACCCATCCCCAATGCGCAACAAAATACTGAAATTTATCTTCAGCTTGCATGTACTCTGGATCAAAATCCACATTCATATGGTAAAAAATCACTGCAGCTCCAATGATACCCATTACTTTTTGCGCATCATTCATACCGTGTCCTAAAGAGAATAGGGCAGAAGAGACTAATTGTAATTTCTTGAACCACCATTCAGCTCTTGCGGGTTTTGCTTTTTTACAAATATGAAGTGTAAGAATGGTTAAAATCGATGCGATAATCATACCGATTAAAGGTGCTAAAACGATAAAGCAAATAATTGGAATTACTTTTTTGTAAACAATCACATCTTCTCCGCCTGCTGAAAAACCTCCTGCGTGCGCAAGTGCAGCACCAATAAATCCTCCAATCAATGTATGAGAAGAAGAAGATGGTATACCGAATTTCCAAGTCAAAAGATTCCATGAAATGGCAGCGATAATTCCAGCAAGAATAACTTCTAAAGTAATAAAGTTCTCATTTACTGATTTAGCAATCGTATTACCGATTTTAAATTCTCCAATCCAATAAACTGAAATAAAGTAGGCAGCAAAGTTAAATACAGCAGCCCATAAAACAGCTTGGAAAGGGGTTAAAACCTTAGTTGCAACAATTGTCGCAATAGAATTTGCAGCGTCATGAAAACCATTAATATAATCAAAAACAAATGCTAAGAAGATAATAGTAATCAATAAGATTCCTGGCGTAGACGTGAGCATGCTCGAAAACGCTGTGAAAAATTCAGTCATATCTTAATGTTTAAGATTTAATTTTACGAATGCTTAACTGCTACTGCTTCTAATACATTTGCAACACTCTTACATTTATCTGTTGCAGATTCTAATGAAGATAAAACTTCCTTGTATTTGATGATGTTTTTGGCATCAGTTTCGTTCTCAAAAATTTCTTGAACCGCTTTATCAAAAATACGATCAGATTTATTTTCTAATTTATTGATACGCTCACAAATTTCATAAATACGATTCACGTTACTCAAATCTTTCAACTGTTCGATTCCTTCACCGATTAATTGACAAGCTTCTAAGTTAACAGCCGTAATTTTACGAATAGACTTCGTGATTTTATCAACCTGATAAATATTGATGCGATTCGCTGCGCCATTCAAATTGTCAGCAACATAATCAATCGATTTTACCAATTGGTAAATATCTTCTCTGTCAAAAGGAGTAATAAAATTTTTGCTTAACTCTATATTAGTTTTTTGAGTTAAATATTCAATTTTACTTTCGATTTTAGATATTTGAGCAATGTAATCTTCGCGTTCCTCAATTGGAGCATTTACACATTCATGTAACAACTCAGCTAATTTGATTAAACTTTTTGAAGCCTCCTCAAACAAAGGATAAAATACCTTATCCTTTGGAGTAAATAATTTGAAAAATGAGTTTACCGACATTTAAATAATGTTTTGAGGTGCAAAATTAAAGTAATTAATGTTAAGTTAATGTAAAATTAATATGGTTTAAATCATTTAACTTATTAGTCATTAATTTGTTTGTCAATATCGATATATAAACGAACTAATTTTTCGATTCTGTCAACCGTATATTCTACTTCTGTAAGGATAGTGAAATATAATGTCGAACTTTTTTGACTGACGTTTTCTTGTTGTATGCGTTCAATTTGATTATTCAATGCAATCGAAATTTTATTGTCAATCGATTGGCGCAATTTATCAAATGATTCCAATTCATTCAAATTGTTATTCGCAAAACTCTTGGAAGTATGATTTAATAATTTTTTGTACTCAATATTAATTGATTTTAAATCAATTAATTGTTCTTCGTTTAACTTACGATGATTGTTATAGATATAGGTATGAATGGATGTGTTGATAAAATTGATACTCGTCGTGATATTTTGTAAATAGCCAAAAGATTGCACGAATACTTTACACGAGTTAATATTCTCTCTATCCATATCACGCAAAATACGATAGAAATTAGATTTTAATTCTTCGATAGAACTGATTAATTTCTTGATTTTCTTTTTATTTTCTGCTGCGTGCGTTAGGTTTTCAAATTCGATTCCGCGAATACTTAATTCAAAACTATATGCTGATTTTGATAAAGCTTTGCTGATCTGTTTTTTGTTTTTCGTAAAGATTTTTTGAATAGAATCAATATCTTCTTCTGTAAAACTGATGATAATTTCCTCTTTTTCCTTCTTCTTTTTCTTGTAGCTTTGATTTGATTTGAATAAGATAAATCCTAATAACAAAATCATTCCGATAATACCGTACGCTTTTCCAAAGAACATAATTACGGCAACAATAGCAGCCATTGTGAATGCAGAAATTCCAGTTAAAAACCATCCTCCAATAACGTTGAATACTCCTGCTACACGGAAAACAGCACTATCCCTATCCCATGCACGGTCTGCAAATGATGAACCCATTGCAACCATAAAAGTAACGTAAGTTGTAGATAAAGGTAACTTCATCGATGTTCCGATCGAAATTAAGATTGAAGCGACAATTAAATTGATTGAAGCACGAATCATATCAAAAGCTTCTTCATCAGTTGTTTGATCTTTGATAGAAAGATTTTTTTTCGGATTTTCGAAACGTTTGTCTACTTTTAATTGCAATGATTTAGGTAAAATTTTATCAATCAAACCTCCTAATATAATTACAGCTCGAACAATTCCACGTGATAAGAAGTTGGGTTTAAATTTTTCTTCTCCGTCGTTTTGTTTACTTAAATTAAGTTCTGTTTCAATTACATTTCGTGCTTTCTTCGATGTCCAAAGTGTTACAATCATGATAAGACCTGCAATTACTAAATAGTAGGACGGAGCAACAATATCATTATTTGCTAAATCTCCCATCATAAATCCTGTTGGATCTGTAACGCCAGAGGCTGTGAAAATATCGTAAGACTGAATAGCGGCAATTGGTACACCAATAAAGTTAACCAAATCATTTCCAGCAAAAGCTAAAGCTAATGCGAATGTCCCGATGAGGATAATGATTCGTAAAATATTGACTTTAAAGTAGATTAAAGTTTGTGAAACAATTGTCCATAAAACAAAATTAATTCCGATTAATAAAATTTGATTAGCTGAAATCCAACTTTTAATATCTCCACTTAAGAAGGTTAAGTTTTTAGCTCCTTTGATTAATAAGAAAAATGAAATTGCTGTAATTGCAATTCCTCCAAAAATTCCTCCATATTTTTTGATGCGAGCTTCTGAGTTGAATGTAAAGATTAAACGTGTGATGTATTGTATAATCGAACCTAATAAAAAAGATAAAAAGACAGAAAGTATAATGCTAAAAACAATTTCAGATGCTTTTTCTGTATTGATATAATTAAGTATTGTAATGAATGAGTCGTCATTTGTAATAACTTTTATTAAAGCTAAGCAGGTTGCAGCGCCTAATAATTCGAAGATAATAGAAACGGTTGTTGAAGTAGGAAAACCAATGTAGTTAAATAAATCTAAAAGAATAACATCGGCAATCATCACTGCTAAGAAAATAATCATTACATCGTAAAATGTAAACATGGAGGGGGTGAAAATTCCACTTCGGGCAATTTCCATCATTCCACTTGAAAAAACTGCACCAATCAGTAAACCGAATGATGCGATTATCATAATTGTTCTAAAACTTGCAGCTTTAGATCCTATCGCTGAATTTAAAAAATTAACAGCATCATTACTAACTCCTACCATAATGTCTAAAATGGCTAATAGAACGACTGTGACAAGGATAATGATAAATATGAGTTCCATGAAAATGTTTTAAAAATACATAAAGTGCAAAATTCTATGTTTTATTTATATTTAATGTTAATTAATTGTTACTAATGTAAATTTAACTCTAAATGTTTTTTTAAAAGTATCAAAATCAATAGAAAAAAACGAATTATATTTTGTTTTTGAAAAATTAATTGTAGATTTGCATGCCCAAAAAATGGGTTTAATCCAAATTTAAAAGGAAATTTAATTAGTATGCCAACAATTCAACAATTAGTTAGAAAAGGTAGAAAAAAACTAACCAAGAAGAGTAAATCGGCTGCATTGGAATCATGTCCACAACGCCGCGGTGTTTGTACACGTGTTTACACTACAACTCCTAAAAAACCTAACTCAGCAATGCGTAAAGTTGCTCGTGTTAGATTAACAAACGGGAAAGAAGTTAACGCGTACATCGGTGGTGAAGGTCATAATCTTCAAGAGCACTCGATAGTATTGGTTAGAGGTGGTAGAGTTAAAGATTTACCAGGTGTGCGTTACCACATTGTACGTGGAGCGTTAGATACTGCGGGAGTAAACGGACGTACTCAACGTAGAAGTAAGTATGGAGCGAAACGTCCTAAAGATGCTAAAAAATAAATTTAAGGTAAGATGAGAAAGACAAGAGCTAAAAAAAGACCTTTACTTCCAGATCCTAAATTTAATGATCAGTTAGTAACTCGTTTCGTAAACAACTTAATGTACGACGGAAAAAAATCTGTAGCATTCAAAATCTTTTATGATGCGTTAGAAATCGTAGATTCTCGCAAAGAAGATGCTGAAAAAACTTCATTAGACATTTGGAAAGAAGCATTATCTAATGTAATGCCTCACGTAGAAGTACGTTCTCGCCGTGTAGGTGGAGCTACATTCCAAATTCCAATGGAAATTCGCCCAGATCGTAAAATTTCAACAGCAATGAAATGGTTAATCAAATATTCTCGTAACAGAAACGAGAAATCGATGGCTCAAAAATTAGCTGGAGAAATTATTGCAGCTGCTAAAGAAGAAGGTTCTGCCGTTAAAAAACGTCAAGATACTCACAAAATGGCAGAAGCAAATAAAGCATTCTCTCACTTTAGATTCTAATACACGATGGCAAGAGATTTAAAATACACAAGAAATATTGGTATTGCTGCTCACATCGATGCAGGAAAAACTACGACTACAGAGCGTATCTTATTCTATTCAGGTAAGAACCACAAGTTAGGAGAAACTCACGAAGGATCAGCTACAACTGACTGGATGGAGCAAGAAGCAGAAAGAGGGATTACAATTACTTCTGCTGCTGTTACTGTTGATTGGACTTTCCCAACAGAGCAAGGTAAACCATTACCAGATGCTAAAGGATACCACTTTAATATTATCGATACTCCTGGTCACGTTGACTTTACAGTAGAGGTAAACCGCTCTTTACGTGTTTTAGACGGTTTAGTTTTCTTATTTTCAGCAGTAGATGGAGTTGAACCTCAGTCTGAAACAAACTGGCGTTTAGCAGATAACTATAAAGTTCCTCGTTTAGGATTCGTTAACAAAATGGACCGTCAAGGAGCTGACTTCTTAAATGTTTGTCGTCAAGTACGTGAGATGTTAGGATCAAATGCTGTTCCTATCGTTTTACCAATCGGTGATGAAGCTGACTTTAAAGGAGTGGTTGATTTGATTAAAAACCGTGCAATTGTATGGCATGATGAGAATCATGGTTCTACATTTGATGTTGTTGAAATCCCAGCTGATATGGTTGACGATGTAAGACAATTCCGTGGTCAATTAATCGAAGAAGTAGCTGCGTACGATGAAAACTTATTAGAGAAGTACATGGAAGATGAAAATTCTATTACTGAAGAAGAAGTTCATGCTGCTTTACGTGCTGCAACATTAGATATGTCTATCATCCCAATGACTTGTGGATCTTCGTTCAAAAACAAAGGTGTACAGTTCATGTTAGATGCTGTTTGTCGTTACTTACCATCTCCGATGGACAAAGAAGCGATTCCAGGGACAGATCCAAAAACAGATGAGGAAATCTCTAGAAAACCATCTGTAGATGAGCCGTTCTCAGCATTAGCATTTAAAATTGCTACTGACCCATTCGTAGGTCGTTTAGCTTTCTTCCGTGCTTATTCTGGACACTTAGATGCGGGTTCATACGTGTTAAATACTCGTTCTGGTAATAAAGAACGTATTTCTCGTATCTTCCAAATGCACGCTCAAAAACAAGAGCCAATCGAATACATCGAAGCTGGTGACATTGGAGCTGCAGTAGGATTCAAAGATATCAAAACAGGAGATACTTTATGTGACGAAAAAGCACCTATCGTATTAGAGTCTATGGACTTCCCAGATCCAGTAATTGGTATCGCAGTTGAGCCTAAAACAAAAGCAGACGTTGATAAATTAGGTATGGCTTTAGCTAAATTAGCTGAAGAAGACCCAACATTCCAAGTAAAAACTGATGAGGCTTCAGGTCAAACAGTTATTTCTGGTATGGGTGAGTTACACTTAGATATCATCGTTGACCGTTTAAAACGTGAATTCAAAGTAGAGGTTAACCAAGGTGAGCCTCAAGTAGAGTACAAAGAATCATTCTCAAGACCAGCAGATCACCGTGAAGTTTACAAAAAACAATCTGGTGGACGTGGTAAATTTGCTGATATCGTTTTCACAATGGGACCAGCAGATGAAGGTAAAACAGGTTTAGAATTCGTTTCTGAGATAAAAGGTGGTAACGTTCCAAAAGAATTTATCCCTTCTATTGAGAAAGGTTTCAAAGCTGCAATGAAGAATGGACCTTTAGCAGGATTCGAAATGGATTCGTTAAAAGTTACTTTAAAAGATGGATCTTTCCACCCTGTGGATTCTGACCAATTATCTTTCGAGTTAGCTGCTCAAATGGGTTACAAAGCTGCTGCTAAAGCTGCAGGTGCTCAAATTTTAGAGCCTATCATGAAGTTAGAGGTTTTAACTCCAGAAGAAAACATGGGTGACATCGTTGGTGACTTGAACAGAAGACGTGGACAAGTTTCTGGTATGGATGATAGAAATAACGCAAAAGTTATTAAAGCTATGGTTCCATTAGCAGAAATGTTCGGATACGTAACATCATTACGTACATTATCTTCTGGTCGTGCTACATCAACTATGGAATTCGATCACTACGCTCCAGCGCCAACAAACGTGGCTGAAGCTGTAATCGCTAAAGCAAAAGGTAACGCTTAATTCAAGAAAAATGAGTCAAAAAATTAGAATAAAATTAAAATCTTACGATTATTCTTTAGTTGATAAATCAGCTGAAAAAATCGTAAAAACTGTTAAAGCGACAGGAGCTGTTGTGAATGGTCCTATTCCATTACCAACTCACAAAAGAATCTTTACAGTTTTAAGATCTCCACACGTAAACAAAAAATCTCGTGAGCAATTTCAATTATCAGCTCACAAAAGATTATTAGACATCTATTCATCTTCATCTAAAACAGTTGATGCTTTGATGAAATTAGAATTACCTAGTGGTGTTGAAGTAGAAATTAAAGTGTAGTTAAACAACGCTTTAAATAAATATAAGCCTCGAGACGTGCACATCTCGAGGTTTTTTTGTAAGATATATTTGGAATCAGTTTTTAACATTGTTTTTCTCGGTTTGTAATCTTTTGAAAAATAATTAATTGAAAGTTTGTGGTTTACAAAATAATTCTTACATTTGCATGCTAATTTTAGAGAAGATCTCTAGTGTTCGAAAGTGCACATTCTCTAAAATAATAAACAAATTATTAACATATTTTAATCAAATGTCAGGTATCATTGGTAAAAAAATCGCGATGACTAGCTTATTTGATGAGAACGGGAAAAATATTCCTGTGACTATCGTAGAAGCTGGGCCATGTGTGGTTACTCAAGTCAGAACCGTAGAGAAAGATGGGTACGTTGCTGCTCAACTTGGTTTCGATGACGCAAAAGAAAAAAACACGACTAATGCTTTAAAAGGTCACTTTAAAAAAGCAGGAACTACTCCAAAACGTAAGTTAGTTGAGTTTTACGGTGAAGAATTCGTAAACTCTTTAACATTAGGAGGAGAAGTTAACGTTGAGTTATTCAACGAAGGAGAATTTGTAAGTGTTACAGGTACTTCAAAAGGAAAAGGTTTCCAAGGTGTAGTTAAACGTCATGGTTTCGGTGGAGTAGGTCAAGCTACACACGGTCAACATAACCGTTTAAGAGCTCCAGGTTCTATCGGTGCTGGTTCAGATCCATCTCGTGTATTCAAAGGAATGCGTATGGCTGGAAGAATGGGTGGTAAACAAGTTACTGTTCAGAACTTAAAAGTACTTAAAGTGGATACTGAGAAAAATCTTTTAATTGTTAAAGGTGCTATCCCAGGTCCTAAAAATTCATACGTAATCGTTAGAAGATGGAAGTAGTAGTATTAAACATCAAAGGTCAAGAAACTGGAAGAACAGTATCTTTAGACGAGGCAGTTTTCGGAATTGAGCCTTCTACACACACAGTGTACTTAGAAGTTAAGCAATATTTAGCCGCTCAACGCCAAGGAACTCACAAAGCAAAAGAAAGAGCTGAGATTGCGGGATCTACTCGTAAAATCAAAAAACAAAAAGGAACTGGTACAGCTCGTGCAGGTTCTATTAAATCTCCAGTGTTTAGAGGAGGAGGAAGAATTTTTGGGCCACGTCCAAGAAACTATTCTTTCAAATTAAATAAAGCACAAAAGAGATTAGCTAAAAAATCTGTGTTATCACAAAAATTAGCTGAGAACGAAATCAAAGTTGTTGAGAACTTCTCATTTGAAGCTCCAAAAACGAAAGACTTCAAAACAGTTTTAGCTGATTTAGGATTAGAGAACACAAAATCTTTATTCGTTTTAGGAGAGTCTAATAACAATGTATATTTATCTTCTCGTAACTTGCAAAAAGTTAAAGTTGTTACAACTGAGGAATTAAATGTATTTGATTTAATCAATGCTTCTCAAATCGTATTTTTAGAAGGTTCTTTAGCAACAGTTCAAGAAAATTTAACAAAATAAGACGAAGAAAATGGGAATCATAATTAAACCAGTAATTTCAGAAAAAGCTACAAATAACAGTGAGTTATTAGGGCAATATTCGTTTTATGTAGACACAAAAGCTAACAAAATTCAAATCAAAGATGCTGTAGAAAAAACGTACGGTGTATCTGTGGTTTCTGTTAGTACTTTAGTATCTGCTCCAAAAGTGAAAACTCGTTATACAAAAACAGGTTTTCAAACTGGAAAAACAAATAAGTTGAAAAAAGCGATCGTTAGCTTAGCTGAAGGTCAAGAAATAGAGTTGTTCGGATAATTTAAGAATTAAAAAATGTCAGTAAGAAAATTAAAACCTATCACCCCGGGACAACGTTTTAGAGTGGTTAATGAATTTGCGGCAGTAGACAAAGGTGCTAAGCCAGAAAAGACATTAGTTGAAGGAAAATCTAAATCGGGTGGACGTAACAACACTGGTAAAATGACAATGCGTTATATCGGTGGTGGACACAAACAAAAATATCGTATCATCGACTTCAAACGTGATAAAGAAGGTGCTGCAACTGTAGAATCTGTACAATACGATCCAAACAGAACTGCATTCATCGCTTTATTATCTTACGAAGATGGTGAAAAACGTTACATTATTGCTCAAAATGGTTTGAAAGCTGGACAAGTAATTGTTTCAGGAGATAACGTAGAACCAGAAGTAGGTAATGCTATGAAGCTTAAAAACATCCCATTAGGTACAGTAATCTCTTGTATTGAGTTACGTCCAGGGCAAGGAGCGGTTATGGCAAGAAGTGCAGGTACTTATGCTCAATTAGTTGCGCGTGATGGTAAATATGCTATCGTTAAGTTACCAAGTGGTGAATCAAGAATGATTTTAGTGGAGTGTAAAGCAACAGTAGGTGTTGTTTCTAACACAGATCATCAGTTAGAAGTTTCTGGTAAAGCAGGACGTTCAAGATGGCAAGGTCGTCGTCCAAGAACTCGTGCAATGGTTATGAACCCAGTTGATCACCCAATGGGTGGTGGTGAAGGTCGTGCGACAGGAGGTATCCCTCGTTCTCGTAACGGTATTCCAGCTAAAGGTTACAAAACTCGTGACAAAAAGAAAGCGTCTAACAAATATATTGTTGAAAGAAGAAAAAAATAATTTATGGCACGTTCATTAAAAAAAGGACCATTCATCCACTATAAATTAGAAAAGAAAGTTTTAGCTAACGTAGAAGCGGGTAGCAAAAACGTGATCAAAACATGGTCAAGAGCATCTATGATTTCTCCTGATTTTGTTGGTCAAACTATCGCAGTACACAACGGGAAACAATTTATCCCAGTTTATGTAACTGAGAATATGGTAGGTCATAAATTAGGTGAGTTCGCTCCTACACGTACTTTTAGAGGTCATGCCGGAGCTAAAAACAAAGGAAAAAAATAGTAGAAGGCCATGGGATCTAGAAAAAGATTAAGTAACGAAAAAATCAAAGAAGCTAACAAGCAGTTGGCTTTTGCGAAATTAAATAATGTTCCTACTTCTCCTCGTAAGATGAGATTAGTAGTAGATATTATCCGTGGAGTTGAAATTCAAAAAGCTTTAGGTATTTTAAAATATACTAAAAACCACGCTTCAATCCGTTTAGAAAAATTGTTATTAAGCGCTATCGCTAACTGGCAAATCAAAAACGAAGGAGCTGATGTAGAAGAAGCTGGATTATATGTAAAAGAAATCTCTGTTGACAGTGCACGTCAATTAAAAAGAATTCGTACTGCTCCTCAAGGTAGAGCACATAGAATCAGAAAACGTTCAAACCATGTGACTTTGGTTTTAGGAACTAAAGAAGATAAACAAAAAGTACAAGATTAATAGATATGGGACAAAAAACTAATCCAATCGGAAATCGTTTAGGAATCATCAGAGGATGGGATTCTAACTGGTACGGTGGAAATGATTACGGTGATAAAATTGCAGAAGATGCAAAAATTCGTACTTATTTAAGAGCGCGTTTATCTAAAGCCGGTGTTTCTCGTATTTATATCGATCGTACTTTAAAATTAGTTACAGTTACAGTAACTACTGCTCGTCCAGGTATCATCATTGGTAAAGGTGGACAAGAAGTTGACAAATTAAAAGAAGAGTTAAAGAAAATCACTGGTAAAGAGGTTCAAATTAACATCTTCGAAATTAAGAGACCAGAATTAGATGCAATCTTAGTAGGTGATAGTATCGCTCGTCAAATTGAGAATCGTATTTCTTACCGTCGTGCAATCAAAATGGCTATTCAATCTGCAATGAGAATGAACGCTGAAGGAATTAAAGTTCAAATCTCTGGTCGTTTAAACGGTGCAGAGATGGCACGTTCTGAAACTTATAAAGACGGACGTATTCCTTTGTCTACATTCCGTGCAGACATTGATTACCACATTTCAGAAGCTCATACAACTTACGGTCGATTAGGGATCAAAGTATGGATCATGAAAGGTGAGGTATATGGTAAGAGAGAATTATCTCCATTAGTTGGTTTACAGAAAAAACAAAAAAAATCTGATAACAACAGAAAAGGAGGTGAGAGATCTAATAATAGAAAGCGATAATTTAGTTTAACAACTAACATAAAGAATTAAGTAGATATGTTATCACCGAGAAGAGTAAAGTTTAGAAAAACCCAAAAAGGTAAGATGAAAGGTGTTTCTCACAGAGGAACTCAATTAGCTTACGGGACTTTCGGGATCAAATCTTTAGACGAAGCGTTTATTACAGCACGTCAAATCGAGGCAGCTCGTATTGCTGCAACTCGTTTCATGAAGAGAGAGGGTCAATTATGGATTAAAATATTTCCAGATAAACCAATTACTAAGAAACCAGCAGAGGTACGTATGGGGAAAGGTAAAGGTGCACCAGAATATTGGGTAGCTCCTGTACAACCAGGTCGTATCTTATTCGAAGTAGGAGGTGTGCCAGTAGAGGTTGCATCTGAAGCATTGCGTTTAGCAGCTCAGAAGTTACCTGTTAAGACTAAGTTTATCGTTGCACGTGATTTCCAAAATTAATAATTTCAAAAATTAAGAAAAAATGAAAGCAGCAGATATTAGAAATCTAAGTGTAGAGGAGTTACAAGCTAAAATAGCTGAAGAACAAGCGAACTACGATCAATTAAAATTGACGAACGCTGTTTCTCCTGTAGCAAATCCAATCGGTATTAGAGACTTACGCAGAACAATTGCTCGTTTGAATACCGTGTTAAACGAAAAACAATCATAACAGTAATCTGTAACTGATGGAAAGAAAATTAAGAAAAGAAAGAGTAGGTTTAGTTACATCTAACAAAATGGAAAAAACCATTGTTGTAGCTGAAACGAAGAAACAAAAGCACCCATTTTATGGGAAATTCGTTTTAAAAACGAAGAAATATACAGCGCACGACGAATCTAACGAATGTAACGAAGGTGACACAGTGCGTATCATGGAAACTCGTCCTTTGTCTAAAAACAAGAGATGGAGATTAGTAGAAATCATTGAAAGAGCTAAATAATATAAGTTATGTTACAACAAGAATCTAGATTAAAAGTTGCAGATAACACAGGAGCTCGTGAAGCATTAGTAATCCGCGTTTTAGGTGGTACTAAAAAAAGATACGCATCAGTAGGTGACAAAATCGTAGTTGCAATCAAGGAAGCTACACCTGCAGGAAACGTTAAAAAAGGTGCTGTATCAAAAGCTGTTGTAGTTAGAACTAAAAAAGAAGTTCGTAGAAAAGACGGTTCATATATCCGTTTCGACGATAATGCATGTGTATTATTGAACACTCAAGGAGAAATGCGTGGAACTCGTGTATTCGGTCCAGTTGCTCGTGAGTTACGTGATAAAGAATATATGAAAATTGTATCATTAGCCCCAGAGGTATTATAATAGAACAACATGGCAAAGTTAAAAATTAAAAAAGGAGACAAAGTAGTCGTATTATCAGGTTCTTCAAAAGGACAAACTGGTACTGTGTTACGCGTATTCCCTGACAAAGCTAAAGCTATCGTTGAAGGGGTTAATATTGCAAAAAAACGTGTAAAGCCAAGCGCACAAAATCCACAAGGTGGAGTTGTTGAAAAAGAAGCTCAAATCTATTTATGTAAATTGGCTTTAGTAGATCCTGAAACTGGAAAAGCGACGAAAGTAGCAATCAAAGAAGAAGGAGGTAAAAAAGTAAGAATTGCTAAAAAATCTGGTAAAGCTATTTAAGAATGAGTACAACAACATACACACCTCGTCCGCAGGTTAAATATAAAGAAGAGATTGTAGCTGCTCTTAAAGAAGAGTTCGGGTACAAATCTATTATGCAAGTTCCTAAATTAGAGAAAATTGTATTATCTCAAGGTTTAGGTGCTGCTACAGCTGACAAAAAAATCGTTGATTACGCTATCGAAGAGTTAGAATTAATCACAGGTCAAAAAGCAGTAGGAACAATTTCTAAGAAAGACGAAGCAGCTTTCAAATTACGTAAAGGAATGCCAATTGGTGCTCGTGTAACTTTACGTGGTGAGAAAATGTACGAATTCTTAGATCGTTTAGTATCTGCAGCTTTACCTCGTGTACGTGATTTTAACGGTATTTCTTCTACAGGTTTCGACGGTAGAGGTAACTATAACTTAGGTATCAAAGAGCAAATTATCTTCCCAGAAATTAATATTGATAAAATCAAGAAAATTCAAGGTTTAGATATTACCTTTGTAACTTCAGCGAATACAGATAAAGAAGCGAAAGCTTTATTAGCTAAATTCGGATTACCATTTACAAAAGAAAAATAAGAAGTCATGGCTAAAGAATCAATGAAAGCGCGTGAGCGCAAAAGACAAGCATTAGTTGCTAAGTATGCTGCGAAACGTCAAGCTTTATTAGAAGCTGGTGACTATGAAGCATTACAAAAATTACCTAAAAACGCTTCTCCTGTACGTTTACACAACCGTTGTAAATTAACAGGTCGTCCAAAAGGATACATGAGAACTTTCGGGATCTCTCGTGTTACATTCCGTGAAATGGCAAACGAAGGGTTAATCCCAGGTGTTAAAAAAGCATCTTGGTAATCTACCAAACGCTTTAGAAATATTAAATCCTTACTCTTTTATTGAGTAAGGATTTTTTTTTAATCAATTTCTTTATAAGAAATATTTTTAATAACACTATAACAAGGTTTCGCTTATGCCTTAATGGATTAAAAATAAATTATTGAGATAAATAGTTTGTAATTAAAAAATATGCAATATATTTGCAACCCAAATGCATAGTGCATTTTGGTGAAACTTTAATTTTAAAAGTAGTGCATCAGCGCTATACTATAGAATTATATTATGTATACAGACCCAATTTCAGATTTTCTAACACGCGTTAGAAATGCAATGATGGCAGGACACAAAGTAGTGGAAATCCCTGCATCTAAAATTAAAAAAGAGATCACTAAGATCTTATTTGAACAAGGTTACATCTTGAACTACAAATTCGAAGGACAAGACAAACCTCAAGGAACAATCAAAATCGCTTTAAAGTACGACAAAGTAACTAAAGAGCCAGCTATCCGTAAAATAAAAAGAGCATCTACTCCAGGTTTACGTCAATACGCAGGATCTAAAGAATTACCTCGTGTTTTAAACGGATTAGGTGTTGCTATTATTTCAACTTCTAAAGGAGTTATGACAGATAAACAAGCTCGTCAAGAGAATGTAGGTGGTGAAGTTTTATGTTTTGTTTATTAATCTTTTAAAAAATTAAGAAATTATGTCAAGAATAGGTCACGCACATATCAACATCCCTGCAGCAGCGACTGTTGAATTTAAAGATAACGTAGTTACGGTTAAAGGTAACAACATTACAATGACAAGAGAGTTAAACGAAGGATTTGATGTAACTATCGAAGACGGAGTTTTAACTGTAGTTCGTCCAAATGATTCTAAAGATAACAAAGCTTTACATGGTTTGTACCGTGCATTAATCAATAACATGATTATCGGTGTTACTGAAGGTTTCAAAAAACAATTAGAATTAGTTGGGGTTGGGTATAGAGCTTCTAACCAAGGACAAAAATTAGATTTGTCATTAGGTTTCTCTCACAACATCATTATCGAATTACCAACAGAAGTTAAAGTTGAAACTTTAACAGAGAAAGGTAAAAGCCCTATTATTACATTATCATCACATGATAATCAATTATTAGGAATGGTTGTAGCTAAAATCCGTTCTTACCGTAAGCCAGAGCCTTACAAAGGAAAAGGAATTAAGTTCGTAGGAGAAATTATTAGAAGAAAAGCAGGTAAATCTGCATAAAAATCATTGAAAAATGGCATTATCTAAAGTAGAAAAAAGACAAAAAATAAAAAGACGCGTGCGTCGAAATATTTTTGGAACAGAAACTAAACCTCGTTTGTCAGTTTACCGTTCTAACAAAGAAATTTACGCTCAAATTATTGACGATAACAATGGAGTAACTTTAGCTTCTGCATCATCTCGTGAAAAAGGTGTTGCTGTAGAAGGTACAAAATCTGAAGTTTCTGTATCAGTTGGTAAAGCTTTAGCTGCAAAAGCTATCGCAAAAGGAATTGAAACTGTCGTTTTTGATCGTAACGGTTTCGTGTATCATGGTAGAATCAAAGCTTTAGCAGACGGTGCTAGAGAAGGTGGATTAAAATTCTAAAAAAGAGAAAGAAATTATGTTAGGATTTAAAAACGTAGAAAGAGTAAAACCAACAGGTTTAGATTTAAAAGATCGTTTAGTTGGAGTACAACGTGTTACTAAAGTAACAAAAGGAGGTAGAGCATTTGGTTTCTCTGCAATCGTGGTAGTAGGTGACGGAAACGGAGTAGTAGGTTACGGATTAGGGAAATCTAAAGACGTAGCATCTGCAATCGCTAAAGCTATCGAAGATGCTAAGAAAAACTTAGTACGTATCCCATTATTTAACAATACAATTCCTCACGCTCAAGAAGCTCGTTTCGGTGGTGCACAAGTGTTCATCCGTCCAGCAGCAAAAGGTACAGGAGTAATTGCAGGTGGTACAGTACGTGCGGTATTAGAATCAGTTGGTGTACATGATGTATTATCAAAATCAAAAGGTTCTTCTAACCCTCACAATGCAGTAAAAGCTACATTCAGCGCTTTATTAAGCTTACGTTCTGTAGAAACTATTGCACGTCAAAGAGGTATTTCTGTAACTAAAGTGTTCAACGGATAAAAAAAAGTAAAATGAGCAAAGTAAGAGTAAAACAAACACGTAGTGCAATCAACCGTGATAAATCTCAAAAAGCTACATTAGTTGCTTTAGGTTTAAGAAAGTTGAATCAAGTAGTAGAGCACGAATCAACTCCTCAAATCGAAGGAATGATTCGTAAAATCTCACACTTAGTAGTAGTAGAAAGAGCTTAATCGCTTTAACCTTTTAAAAATTATTAAAAATGAATTTAAGTAATTTAAAACCAGCTGCTGGTTCAGTACAAAATAAATTCCGTAAAGGTAGAGGTGAAGGTAGTGGAAACGGTTTGACTGCAGGTCGTGGACACAAAGGTGCTAAATCTCGTTCTGGTTATTCAAGAAAAATCGGTTTCGAGGGTGGGCAAATGCCTTTACAAAGACGTTTACCTAAATTTGGTTTCACAAACATCAACCGTGTTGAGTACACTGGAATCAATTTAGACACAATTCAACAATTAGTTGACAACAATAAAATTACAGATACTTTAAACAAAGAAACATTAGTAGAATTAGGTTTAGCTCACAAAAATGACTTAGTGAAAATTTTAGGTCGTGGAGAGTTAAAAGCTGCTGTTAATGTAACTGCTGATAAATTCTCTCAATCAGCTCAAGAAGCTATTGAGAAAGCAGGAGGTAAAGTAGAATTAGTTAACGCTTAAGAATATATTTTATAGATGAAAGGGTTTATACAGACCATAAAAAATATCTGGAGCATAAAAGAATTGAAGGATAAGTTACTTGTAACTATCCTTCTATTGTTGGTTTATAGATTCGGTTCTCATATTCCACTTCCAGGTGTCGATATTAACGAGGTTAATCGTTTTGTTGCAGACCAAACAAATGCAAATTCAGGAATTTTAGGATTATTAAACTCTTTTACCGGAGGTTCTTTTAGTAGAGCTTCCGTATTTGCGTTAGGGATTATGCCTTATATCTCTGCTTCAATTGTTGTACAATTGATGGGATTAGCAGTACCTTACATCCAAAAACTACAAAAAGAAGGAGAAAGTGGAAGAAATAAAGTAAATCAAATTACAAGGTGGTTAACGATAGGTATATGTTTAGTACAAGCACCAGCATATTTAACGTTAATTACTTCTCAGATTTTACCTTACGATCCAGCTTCGTCATACGCTATTTATGTTATTCCTCCAACAAATTTTTGGTTCTGGTTTCCTTCAACAATCATTTTGATTACGGGGACAGTCTTTGCCATGTGGATGGGAGAAAAAATTACAGACAAAGGTATAGGTAACGGTATTTCAATCTTAATTATGATTGGTATCTTAGCCGATTTACCTAAAGCAGTTTTCAATGCATTTGAAGTTGACGATTCAAATGGTATTTTCTTCTTGATAGAAATGGTAGGGTTAATCCTAGTTATTGCAATGTGTATTATGATTGTTGCAGCTGTGCGTAAAGTACCTGTGCAATATGTAAGAAGAGCGCAAACTTCTAGTAGTTCTTATATGAGATCTGTTACAGATTCTGTACGTTCTTATATTCCTCTAAAAGTAAATGCGGCAGGTGTAATGCCTATTATTTTTGCGCAAGCAATTATGTTTTTACCAGGAACATTAGCAAGTTATTTCTTAGACGAAGGAAGTGCCGTGAAAGCATTTTTTGCAAAAATGGCTGATCCATTTACATGGGAATACAATCTGATCTTCGGATTATTAATTATTATCTTCACATATTTCTATACTGCGATTACAATCCCAGTAAACCAAATGGCTGAAGATCTAAAACGTAACGGAGGAATTATCCCTGGAATACGTCCTGGAAAAGAAACTGCAAATTATTTAGACGAAATTTTATCAAAAATTACGTTACCTGGAGCAATTTTACTAACTTTGCTTGCTGTTTTGCCAGCGATTGTAAAATTATTAGGTGTAGAACAAAGCTTTGCAATGTTCTTTGGAGGTACATCAATGTTAATTATGGTGGGAGTTATCTTAGATACTGTACAACAAATTAATACATATTTATTAAATCACCGTTACGATGGTTTAATGTCTTCAGGTAGAACTTCAAGAGATATCTAATAAGATTTTATTAAAAAGATTTATGGCTAAACAAAAACATATTGAACAAGACGGTACGATTACAGAAGCATTATCTAATGCAATGTTTCGTGTCGAATTAGAAAATGGGCATGTTGTAACATGTAACATATCTGGTAAAATGCGAATGCACTATATCAAATTATTACCAGGTGATAGAGTTAAAATAGAGATGTCTCCTTACGATTTATCAAAAGGTAGAATATCTTATAGATACTAAAAGAAATAATAACGACTGGTGATAGAGTTAATGTAAATACGTTAACTCTATCGGATTATAAATAAATTTACAAAGATGAAAATTAGAGCATCCATTAAAAAGAGAAGTGCTGACTGTAAAATTGTGCGTCGTAAAGGACGTTTGTATGTGATCAACAAAAAGAATCCTAAGTTTAAACAAAGACAAGGTTAATTATTTAGAATTATGGCAAGAATTTCAGGTGTAGATTTACCTAAAAATAAAAGAGGGGTAATCGGACTTACATACATTTACGGGATCGGAAGAAGCAGTGCTTCTAAAATCTTAGCTGAGAACAATATCTCAGAAGATACTAAAGTTAGCGAATGGACTGATGAAGAAATCAACGCAATCCGTGCATCGATCAATGAAACTTTCAAAGTTGAAGGTGAATTAAGATCAGAAATCCAATTAAACATCAAACGTTTAATGGATATCGGATGTCAGAGAGGTATTCGTCACAGATTAGGTTTACCATTACGTGGTCAAAGAACAAAAAATAACTCACGTACAAGAAAAGGTAAAAAGAAAACAGTTGCTAACAAGAAAAAAGCCACTAAATAATAAATAGGATCATGGCAAAAAATCAGAAAGTAGTAAAGAAAAGAAAAGTAGTTATTGAAGCTACTGGACAAGCTCATATTCAAGCATCGTTTAACAACGTTATCGTTACATTAACGAACAAAAACGGTGAAGTTATCTCTTGGTCTTCAGCAGGTAAAATGGGATTCCGTGGATCTAAAAAGAACACGCCTTACGCTGCTCAAGTAGCTGCTCAAGATGCAACAACAGTTGCATACGAAGCAGGATTAAGAAGAGTTAAAGTATTCGTGAAAGGACCAGGTCAAGGTCGTGAATCTGCTATTAGAACAATTCATAACGGTGGTATCGAGGTTTCTGAAATCGTTGATGTTACTCCATTACCACATAATGGATGTCGTCCACCTAAAAAGAGAAGAGTTTAATCATTTTTCTCAATTTAATTATTTAATATATTTAATAGTAACAAATCATGGCAAGATATACAGGACCAAAAACTAAAATTGCAAGAAAATTTGGAGCACCAATTTTCGGAGACGATAAATCTTTTGAGAAAAAGAAATATCCTCCAGGGCAACACGGACCTAACAAAAGAAGAGCTAAAAAATCAGAATACGCTATTCAGTTAACTGAAAAACAAAAAGCGAAATATACTTACGGTATCTTAGAGAAACAATTTGCTAACTTATACAAAAAAGCAAATGCTTCTAAAGGAATTACAGGTGAAGTATTATTACAATTATGTGAATCTCGTTTAGACAACGTAGTATACCGTTTAGGTATTGCAAACTCACGTAGTGCTGCACGTCAATTAGTATCGCACAAACACGTAACTGTAAACGGAGAAATTGTGAACATCCCATCTTATCAATTGAAAGCTGGTGACGTTATCGCTGTTAGAGAAAAATCTAAATCTTTAACTGCAATCACAAACTCTTTACACGCACGTAGCGAGTACGATTGGTTAGTTTGGAATGATGAGCAAAAAGCTGGTACTTTTACAAAAGCTCCAGAAAGAGTTCAAATCCCAGAAGATATCAAAGAGCAATTAATCGTCGAGTTATATTCTAAATAAACCTTAAAATCAGACTAATAAAATGACTATTTTAAATTTCATCAAACCTGACAAAGTAATCTTAGTAGAGTCTGACTCGCAATTCGGACAATTTGAGTTCCGTCCATTAGAGCCAGGATACGGGATTACAGTTGGAAATGCTCTACGTAGAGTTTTACTTTCTTCTTTGGAAGGATATGCCATCACTTCAATCAAAATTGAAGGTGTTGAGCACGAATTTTCAACTATTCCAGGAGTAGTGGAAGATGTTACAGAGATCATTTTAAATCTGAAAAAGGTTCGTTTTAAGAAACAAATTGATGAATCAGATGCTGAAACTGTAACTGCTACTATCTCAGGGCAAGATCAATTAACAGCAGGTGATTTAGGGAAATTTATTTCTGGATTCCAAGTTTTAAACCCTGAATTAGTAATCGCTAACTTAGACGCTAAAGTTAATGTAACTATTACATTTACAATCGAAAAAGGTAGAGGGTACGTACCAGCTGATGAGAATAAAAAGGCTTCTGCGCCAATCGGGACTATAGCAATTGATTCTATTTACACTCCTATTAAGAATGTAAAATACGCAATTGAAAACTATCGTGTAGAACAAAAAACAGATTACGAAAAATTAGTTTTCGAAATTACTACAGATGGATCTATAACACCTCAAGATGCTTTAACTGAAGCAGCTAAAATCTTAATTCACCACTTTATGTTGTTCTCAGATGAGAGAATTACATTAGAAGCGGAAGAAGTTGCATCTGGTGAAACTTACGATGAAGAAGCGTTACATATGCGCCAATTATTGAAAACAAAATTGGTAGATATGGATTTATCAGTAAGAGCATTAAATTGTTTAAAAGCAGCTGAAGTTGAAACATTAGGCGAATTAGTTTCTTTCGCTAAGTCTGACTTAATGAAATTCAGAAACTTTGGTAAGAAATCTCTTACAGAGTTAGAAGAATTGGTGGACAGCAAAGGTCTTAACTTTGGAATGGACATCGTAAAATATAAGTTAGACGTAGAATAATTTTATTAAAAAATGAGACACGGAAAAAAATTTAACCATTTAGGTAGAACTGCCTCTCATAGAAGAGCTTTATTATCTAATCTAGCTATAGCGTTGATTACTCACAAGAGAATCAACACAACAGTAGCAAAGGCGAAAGCATTACAAACATATGTTGAGCCTTTATTGACAAAGTCTAAAACAGACGATACGAACAACCGTCGCGTTGTATTTTCATACTTACAAGATAAAGAAGCTGTAACTGAATTATTCAGAACTGTAGCTCCTAAAATTGCTAATCGCCCAGGAGGATACACTCGTATCATCAAAACTGGTTTCCGTTTAGGTGACGGTGCTGATACAGCAATGATCGAGTTAGTAGATTTCAATGACATCTACACTAACACGAAAGTAGAGAAAAAAGCAACTACACGTCGTAGTAGAAAAAGTACTAAAACAAAAGAAGCTGCTCCAGCTGCTGAAACTGAAAGTACAGAAGAAGCATAATCTATTCGATTATCATATGAAAAGCCTCCAAATTTGGGAGGCTTTTTTTATATGGAAAATTTAAAAAATAAGTATATTTTTACTTTAAAATATTATTGTATGAAACAAATCTATACTTTATTAACTTTTTTATGTTTTATTACTATTTCTCAAGCTCAGACTACATTAGGAATGCGATTAGGAGCTAATTTGTCGAATGTTAATTTTTCGGACGATAATGATTTAATAGATTCCAAATTCAAATTTGGTCCTACAGTTGGAGTATATGTTAATATACCAGTTAATAAATCAGTTGCTATTCAACCAGAACTTTTGTATTCTTCTCAAGGTTTCAAAACCAAAAAGACTATTCATCTTGATGGTTTAACTTATGAATCGGAAGGTAAATTTAAAACAGATTATATAACTTTACCAGTTCTTGCAAAGTATAAAATAGAAAACGGAATGACGTTCGAAGTTGGTCCTAAACTTTCTTATTTTTATTTAGGAAAATATACACGTCAAATTGATATCAGAAATAACCAAGGAATTATAGAAACAATTTCTGATAATATAGATTTGAAAAATGATACAGATGATTTTAAAGATTTAGATTTCTCTATTGTAGGTGGAATTGGTTATGATTTTAAGTTTGGTGCTTCTATTAATGTACGTTATACGTACGGAATTACAAATTTCAACAAAGCTGATGATTTAAAATCACGAAACAACTATTTTAGTTTGTCAGTTGCAGTACCATTTAATTAAATAAAGAAAAGTCATTCAGTTGAATGGCTTTTTTGTTTTTAAATAGAAAATACTGTAAATATTTATGTATGATAGTTTTAGAATCTTAGTGTTAAAAAATCAACTAAAATCCTTATTTTTGGATTGATTTTGGCAATAAACCAATTATCACATATAAATTTGATATGAAAAAATTACTATTCATGATGGCTGTCGCAATGACAGTAGTTTCATGCAAAAAAGAGGATAAAGTCGTAGGTAAAGATAAAGATGGTAAAGAATTAATTGTAAATGAAAAAGGTGATACTGTTACCAAAGCAGAAACAACAGATTCTTTAGTAGTCGAATCACCTGTAGTTGCAGAAGTTGTAGCTATAGCAAAAGGTGCTGATGACAAATATGCATACAAATATAATTTAGAGATCGGAAAAACGTATCCGATGACATTAGGTATTAAAACAACACATTCAGCTACTGACGGGAAGCAATCTCAGAAAATGTCAAGCGAAAGTAAAAAACAGATTGATTATACCGTAAAAGATTTTAAAAATGGTGTATATACATTAGAAGTAAAATCAAAACAGTATAGCGAAAAAATGACTGATCCATCTGGAAAATCAATTTCGTATGATACAAATGCTGCAAAACCTGCAAATAAAGATATTGCCGTTTCTTGGTCAATCTATAAAGCGATGACGGGAAAAACGTATACAATGAAAGTTGATGAGAAAGGAAAAGTTGTAAGTGTTGATGGATTAGAATCTATCAAAACGTCAATTCTTAATTCTGTAAAATCGCAAGTAAATGCAGAAGAATTTAAATTCTTTACGCAAGTCATCAATAATTCATTAAACAAAGAAGCGATTTCATCTCAATTTGAGGAAACGATGAATATTTTTCCGAATAAAACATTGGCTTTAAAAGAATCTTGGAGTGATAGCCAAAAAATTGATCAAGGTCCAATGAAAGGAAATATTTCGATGAAAAGAACTTTAGCAAGTGTAGAACCTACAAATACGACAATTACGGTGAATGGAACACAGAGTTTGAAAGGTAATGAGTCACAAGAAGGTGTTACAATGTCAGCGAATAGTAGTGCGAATGTCGATGGGAAAATTTTGTTGGACACTAAATCTGGTTGGATCAACAAAGTTAATTTAACGAAAAAGGAAACATTAAAACGTACAGTAGAAGCACAAGGTCAAAAACAAACAATGACGGAATCGGTTACTACTGTCACAACAGTCAACTAAAATGAAAACAATTCTTTGGATTTTAATTTTAAGTATTATTTTCTTATTCATTTTTAGATTTTTAAGAAAAGTATTTGCTGTTAAAAAAGTTTTTCAAGAAGCCATTAATCAGCAAAGAAATGCTTATAATCAAAGTCAAAATTCGAATGATTCGTACAACGAATCGAAACAAAATACGTCTTTCGATAAGCCGAAATACAATATAGACGCCGAAACGGTAGATTACGAAATAATCGAGGAAAAAAAGCATGAAAAATAAAAAGAATTTACTCTACATTCTTATCTCATTGCTACTTTTTGTGGTGATTGCATTGGTGTATTGTGCGCCAGTTTTATCGGGAAAATCTGTTATTCAACCCGATATTATCAATTACAAAGGTAGTGCGCAAGAAATGTTGACTTACCAAGAAAAAACGGGTGAGAATGTCTATTGGTCTGACGCTATGTTTGGTGGTATGCCAACCTATCAAACAGGTGCTAAATATAATTTTGATGTAATCAAAACGATTGATGGATTATTTAGATTTTTACCACGTCCAGCAGACTATATTTTCTTAGTATTTACTGGTTTTTTTATTCTGGGTTTAACTGTTTTTAAGAAGTGGAAATACGCTTTAGTTGGTGCAATTTTCTTTGCATTTGGTTCGTATTATTTCGAATTGATTGCAGCCGGACATAACGGGAAATTACATACAATAGGCTATTTTGCACCTTTAGTTGCTGGTATTCTTTTGTTGTATCGTAAAAAATATATCGCAGGTTTTGTTTTAACGACGCTATTTATGGGCTTGCAATTACAAGCGAACCATATTCAAATGACCTACTATTTGTTTTTGGCGATGTTAGTTTTTGCAATTGTTCGGTTTGTAGACAGTTTCAAGAGAAAAGAATTACCCGATTTCTTCAAATCATCTGCATTGGTTGTTGTAGCGGTTATTATTGCTGCGGGATTAAATGCAAATCGATTATTATCGACATACGAATACAGTAAAGAGACGACGCGTGGAAAATCTGAAATGACGTTGTTGAAAAAGAATTCTAACGGATTAGATCATGATTATATCACACAATGGAGTTATGGTAAATTAGAAACATTAAATCTATTTATTCCAAATTTAATGGGTGGTGGTTCACAAACTGATCCAGAGGATTTACAACATTATACATCCGAATTGCAAAATACACAATATAGTTTAGGAGAAGACGAATTTAATCAACAAGTTTTTCAAGCGGTAGCAAGTCAACCAAGAAGTGCTTATTGGGGAGATCAACCAGGAACTTCTGGTCCAGCGTATCAAGGAGCTGTTGTTGTATTTTTATTTATTATCGGAGTTTTTATGGTTCGTGGAAAATACTCGACCTATAAAAAATGGTTAGTAGGTGCAACGATTTTAAGTTTCATTTTGGCTTGGGGTAAAAACTTACCATTCGTTACCAACTTATTCATCGATTATTTCCCAATGTATGATAAATTCAGAGCAGTTTCTTCCATCTTGGTGATTGCCGAATTTACAATGCCTTTCTTAGCAATTTTGACGCTATATTATTTCTTTAATTCAGATGAATCTGACGACTTCAAAAAGAAAGTACTTTATATAGCTGGTGGTTCTACAATCGGAATTTTGATTATTTTCTTCTTATTTGGTGGAATGATTTTTCCATTTACATCAGAGAATGAAAAGTTCATGACTGAGCAATTAATCGGACAAATTCAACAAGCTAATCCAAATGCAGTTGGACTATGGGATGGCTTAATGAAACGTTTAGATGAAGCATTAATTCAGGATAGAATTTCAATGTTTAAAGCAGATACGTTACGAACACTAATTTTTGTGTTGTGTACAATGGGATTATTGTTAGCTTATTTATTCAAGTTGATCAAAAAACCAATTGTTGTGATATTAACGATAGGTGCTTTGGCATTTATTGATGGATTTACAGTGAACAAAAGATATTTGAACGAAGATAATTTTGTGTCAAAATATATTGTTGACAACCCTTTCCCAACGGAAATGTCACCACGTTTACAAACCGAAGCAGAAAATAACAATAATGTTGCACAAATAGCTTACAAGGTTCCGTTGAATAACTTATTGTCGAATATAGCAAAACAAGATCAATCACATTTCCGTGTGTACAATACGGTTTTGAGTACGTTTAACGAAGCTGGAACTTCATATTTTGTTCCTTCAATTGGTGGTTATCATGCCGCTAAATTAGGGAAATACCAAGACGTTGTAGATATCTATTTTTCGCAAGATCCGCAATTAAAAAAATACGGAATCAAAGATGAAACAGGTTTGATTAATGTATTGAATATGATGAATACGAAATACATTATTCATGGAAGTCCTACAGAACCGCAGGTTCAACAAAATCCAACTGCTTTAGGTAGTGCTTGGTTAGCTTCGAACATCAAATGGACAGATAATGCAAATGACGAAATCTTAGCCATAAATTCTACACCAATTAATAATACAGTTATTTTACGTAAAGATTTGGTTGAGAATAAAAACCTAAATGTTTCAGCTGATGCAAACGCGAAAATTGAATTGGTTGATTATTCACCAATGAAAATTACCTACAAATCGTCTTCTAATACAGATCAAATTGCAGTTTTTTCAGAAGTTTATTATCCACATGGATGGACTGCAACAGTTGATGGAAAGGAAGTTCCGATCGAAAAAGCGAATTACGTATTGCGTGCAGTACCAGTTCAGAAAGGAAATCATACGATTGTCATGGAATTTAAGCCACAAGTTATTTCTACAGGAAATATGATTGTGATAATTTCAAATATCTTACTTCTAATCATTGTGTTGGGAGGTATTTATTTGGGATATAAAAAGTGTTCACCAAAAGAGAATGTAAACTTAGCCACTCAAAAGGCTTAATTTTAGAATGAAAAAAATATTAATCATCACCTATTACTGGCCTCCTGCGGGAGGTCCTGGTGTTCAAAGATGGTTGAAATTCACAAAATATCTTCCTGAATTTGGATATGAAACCTATGTATATATTCCAGAAAATCCTTCTTATCCAATTCTCGACGAAACTTTAGCGAAAGACATTAATCCGAAAGTTAAAATCGTTAAAAACAAAATTTGGGAACCTTATCAGTTGGCTGAAAAACTGAATCCAAAAAATAAAGCTTATAAAGGTGGACATTTCGAGAAAAATGAAAACCAATCTTTTTTGTCGAAATTGTCAGTTTTTGTGCGAGGAAATTTCTTTATTCCTGATGCGCGTAAGTTTTGGGTGAATCCTTCTGTAGAATATTTAAAAGATTTTTTACAAAAAGAAAATATTGACACCATTGTAACTTCTGGTCCGCCTCATAGTTTACATTTGATCGGTTTGAAATTGAAAAAACAATTACCAAACCTTAACTGGTTGGCAGATTTTAGAGATCCTTGGACACAAATTAGTTATCACAAAGAATTGAAATTAACGTATTGGGCTGCTAAAAAACACGAAGATTTAGAGCGAGAAGTGATGCAAAAAGCCGACGTTGTTTTAGCAACAAGTTATGCTGATGGTGAAAACTTTAAAAAAATTGGAGCAAAGCGAGTAGAAGTGATTACAAATGGTTTCGAAGAAGTAAAACAGCAAATAGAGAAAGAGCATAATTATTTTCATTTGACGTATTCTGGAGGTTTGGAAATGCTTCGAAATCCTGTTGCTTTGTGGAAAGCTTTAGCTGAAATTAGTAACGAAAATCAATCTTTCAGAGAAGATTTTAAACTTAATTTTTATGGTTCTTTAGCTGATGATGTCAAACAATCAATTGTTAAACAAGGTTTACAAACTAATTTAATTGTTCACGGATATGTTTCGCATCAAGAATCGTTGAACGCGATCAATTCAGCAAATATTTTAATTTTGACAAACTTTGATAATGTTGCTTCGAAAGGAATAATTCCTGGTAAATTATTCGAATATATGGCTACTGGAAATCCAATTTTAGCGATTGGACCTGCTGATGCAGATGTCGAAAAAATACTTCATAAAACTAAAGCCGGAAATTATTTTAGTCACGAACAAGTGGCGGAAATGAAAAATTATATTCTCTCGATTTATAATCAATGGTTAAAAAATCCAAACCAAAAATTTGAAACGAACGAAAATGAAGTTCAACAATTCAATCGTAAAAACTTGACTTCTAAATTAGTTGAAGTGGTCAATAGTTTGTAAAGTTGTTAAATTTAAAAAAATAGAAAACCATCTTTTGTATATCATGAAAGATGGTTTTATAATTTATTATCAATTCGAATTAATTTTATATTCTTTTACAATTCTATTATTATTCATTCCTGTTTCAATTTTAATAATAAATTCTGGATATTTAGTTTCATTAATTTCTACTATTTTCGGAAAAATTAGTTCATCTATTTTATATAATTTACTTGTTGTATAATAATCGCCGTCTGGAGATACAGATATTATTAGCGCTTGCAAAACTTCGTCAGTTTCGTTAAAAGAATCAGTAGAAGTTCCTTTAGAATCGTTTATCGAAAAAATATTCAAAAAAAGACTTCTGTTATAAATTTGGTAATTTAGGTAATCTGTTCGGTATATAGTTGCCAATATATAGTTGGAATAAGAATCAGAAATCTCTTTTATTTGTGCAGAACAAATAGAAGAGATTATGATTGTGTATAGAATTAATAACTTCTTCATAAAATCCTCATTGTTTTAATTAATATAAAGATAATCAAAATATTAGGTGCTATCCCTTATAATCCGCTATAATTGGAATGAATTTAATATAAATTATTCGTTTTTAATCACTTAAATTACTCAATGATTTGTTTTCTATTATTATTATTGATGTAATTAACGTTAAGACAACAATTATAGGTTGCAAACTATAATTGAAAATTAAAAACTAAAAATTACATTAAAATGAAGAAAATGTTATTAGCAAGTGCTTTTGCACTTACCGGAACGTTTGCAATGGCAAATGAAGTAGAGTTTGTAGATGAAGAATATAATAATAGGCAATGTACAGGAGTTAAAAATGATTGTGGAATTGCGCTTATTTATTGTTGGCAAGGAGAACTTGATCCTGATAAATTAAGTAATTTTAGAGATAAAGCTTGTGAAGATATAGAAAATGAGCAAGATGCACCAGAAATTGAAGATTAATTAAATATTAATAATTATAGTATATGACTTAGGAATTTTCTTAAATCATATCTATATAATTTATTCGTAAATGAAGTATTTAAATAAAATAGTATTAGTTATAAGTTTTATACTTATTAGTATAAATGGTTATTCTCAATATGAGTTTACATACTTATATGAATTTAAAAAAGATAGTGTCAGTAAAAAAAAGTATACTGATATTATGAATGTTATCATTGAAGGTGAACAACGGATTTACAGAGGGGAAAATCATATTATTTATGATTCTATAGCTTATACAAAGCGAAAAGTTGATGCAAGTAATATTAGTTCTGTCATGGAACAGACTATGGGTTTAAAAAATAATGTGGAAAATTATACTTTAGAAATTGATTTAGAAAAAGAAATACAAAAGCACTATATCTTTAATTTAGAGTTACCTTTTTATAATGAAGAAAAAATAGAACTACCAATATGGAACATTTCTAATGAAACATCTGAAATTGATGGAAAAAAAGTGACAAAAGCAACAACATTTTTTTTAGGTAGAAATTGGATAGCTTATTATTCAGAAGAATTACCTATTCAGGTTGCACCATACTTATTTTATGGTTTACCTGGAGTTATCATAAAATTAGAAGATGAGAATAGTAATTATAAATTCGAATTAACGAGTTATAAATCAAAAAAAGATTTCATTAATTTAAAAGAAACAACAATATCACAAAGAAGAAGAAATGATTTTGTTAAAATGAATAAAGATGAAGTTTATAACTTTGGTAAATCTTTTCAAGAAAATAAGACTAATATTCTTATGCAGGCAGGTTTGCAACTGACAGAACAAGAGATAAAAGAAAGACAAGAAAGAAATAAAAAAAGAAAGTATATTTATTTAAACCCATCCATACCATTTGTTTTATAATTTTTGAAAACCCAATTAACACTATTATTTGCTTTACTTTCTCACTTTATTTTTGCACAACTTACCATTTCTGGCGTTGTAAAAAATGAAGAGGGGAAACCTGTCTTTGCTATTAATGTAGAATATATTTAATATAAATTATTTGTTTTCTATTATTATTATTATTATTATTATTATTGATGTAATTAACGTTAAGACAACAATTATAGGTTGCAAACTATAATTGAAAATTAAAAACTAAAAATTACATTAAAATGAAGAAAATTTTATTTGCAAGTGCTTTTGCACTTATCGGAACGTTTGCAATGGCAAATGAAACTAAAAATTCAGAAGTAAAAGAAGAATATAAGTCTGAAAAAGCAGAGGCTTTAGAGATTATATGTATACCTATTGAACTTTCTTGTACAGAAGATTGTTTTAATGTGGATACAGGAATCAATTACACTCCAATTCAGATATTAATGGAATTAGCTGCTCAAGAAGCATATGTTTGTGGTGGTGGATAAAAATGGATAAAACAAGTAAGTAAGGGGACTAAATAAGTTCCCTTTTTTTAAAAAAAAAATTATGAGAAAAAATATTTTAATATTATTAATTAACTTTTGCTGTACTTTAATTTTTGCACAAAATGATAATTTTTTAGTAGAATATAAATATAATTATACAAATGATTCATTAAATAAATCAAATAAAAAAGAAGAAGAAATGGTCATGCGTATTAATGAAAAAGGATTTGTTTTTCTTCCAAAAAATGATTTTAAAAATGATACACTTAAAGGAAATATAAATGATTTAATGGTGGATGGAAAAATTATAATGAAAGATATTTTCGCAAAATACGGAAAGACAGATAATAATATAAGGATGTTCTTTTTAAAAGATAAAAAGATCTACTTGATTCAAACAAATGTAGCATTAACCATGATAGATTTTGAAGATGTTGTACCAAATATTTCTTGGAAATTATTAAAGGAAGAAAAAGAATTAAATGGTTATAAAGTAAAGAAAGCAACTACAAATTTATTTGGTAGAAATTGGGAAGCATGGTACACAGAAGATATTCCAGTTTCTTATGGTCCCTATAAGTTTAATGGTTTACCAGGATTAATTTTAGATATAAAAGATTCTGAAGATTTTTTTCATTTTGAATTTATATCTTTTGCAAAAAGTAAATCATCTATTCCAAAGGCTTTTGATTCTGGAAGAGTAAAAATGACAAGAATAGAATTTATGGATTATATAAAAAAGTATAAAGAAAATCCATTAATTGTTTTAGGAGAAAGTAATAGTGTTGTAAGAGATGATGAAACATTCTTTAAAAGGAAAAAAGCACTTTTAGAATTAAATAATAATTCTATAGAAAGAGGAATACAATTTAACTTAAAGTAATTTTTTGAAAACCCAATTAACACTACTATTTGCTTTACTTTCTCACTTTATTTTTGCACAACTTACCATTTCTGGCGTTGTAAAAAATGAAGAGGGGAAACCTGTTTCTGGTGCTAATGTTACTATTTCGCCAAGCATTTCAGATGAAACATTAGCATATTTTATCACAAAATCTGATGGTAAATATTCTATCAAAATAGATCATCCATCGCACGAAATGTATGAAATAAAAGTTCGTGCGATGAATTATGCGTTTACTTCAGATTTGGTTAACGAATCTTCTACAAATTTTGATTTCACTTTACAAGAAAAAGCAATCGAGCTAAAAGAAGTTAAACTAAAACAATCACCAATTCGAAAAAAAGGCGATACAATTGCGTATGATGTCAGTAACTTTAAAGATATCCAAGATCGATCTATTGCAGATGTGATAAAAAAAATGCCTGGAATAGAAATCGAAAATTCTGGTCGAATCTTGTATCAAGGCGAACCAATCAATAAATATTATATTGAAGGAATGGATTTATTGGGCGGAAAATATGCTTTAGCAAACGAAAATCTTTCTGCCGATGCAGTGGATAAAGTGCAAATTTTAGAGAATCATCAACCTATCAAAATTTTAGATAGTTTGGTTTATAGCTCTAAAGCTGCATTAAATATCAAACTAAAAAGCAAAATTACCTATTCTGGTAAAGCAGAAGTTGGTCTTGGCGCTTCGCCTATGTTGTATCAAGCGAATATTACGCCTATGTTGTTCACAAAAAAGCAACAAATGATTGGTTCTTATCAAGGAAATAATCGTGGAAATGATGTTTCTCGACAATTAAGAACATTAAGTTTAGAAGATTTTTTAAATGAATCTGAAAAGTTTTCTAATGAAAGTTGGTTATCTATTGCTGGAGTACAAACACCCAATTTTGATAGCGAACGTTGGTTGGATAATGCTATAAATATTGGCTCTTGGAACCATCTTTTCAAGTTAAAAAAAGAGTTAGATTTACGTATTAATTTGTCTTATCACAACGATTTTCAAAAGCGATTCGGAGAAACAAACACACAATATTTTTTACCAACAGGAGATATATTTCTCAACGAAATCAAACAAAATTATTTGCAAATAGAAAGTCTTAATCTTAAAGCTACATTATCTCAAAATAGTTCGAAAAATTATCTTGAAAATGTCTTAGAGTTTAAAGGTGATTGGAATAGCTCGAGAGGAAATCTCAATCAAAATAATAATTTTATACAACAAAAATTAACTCAACCTAATCGAGAATTTTCAAATCAATTTAGAACCATTCGTAAGATTGGTAAACAATTGATTACTTTAAAGTCTACGTTAGCTTATAAAAATTACAATGAAAATTTAAGCGTTTCTCCGGGAGTTTTTACTGATTTTATTAACAACGGGACTGATTATCAAAATGCATTTCAACAAATTAATTTTGAGAAATTTTCGACAAATAATTTCGCTGAATTTTCAAAAGGAATAAAGGCTTTAACGCTACAATCAAAAATTGGAATTAAATACATCAATCATTCAATGAAAAGTGATTTGTTAGCTGATGAACAACTTACAAATTCCACTTTTACTAACAATACACATTGGTCAACCTTTAATCCTTATGTGGAAAATAGATTTTCGTACAAAAAAAATCGACTTAGTTTGTCTTTTGGAATTCCGTTTCAGTGGTATAATTTAGAGAATAATTCTTTTGGAACTAAAAATTCGTACAATCGTTTTTACTTCGAACCAAAATTTAACATAGGTTTAGAATTTTCAAAATTCTGGAAAGTTTCAACTTCGCATAATTTTAGTAATGATTTGGGTAGTTTAACACGATTACACGAAGGTTTTATATTGTATCGTTACAATTCTATTCAACAAAATGATGGAAATTTCAATGAAGTAAAAAAATGGAATTCGTCTTTACGTTTTGAATATAAAAATCCAATTAAATCAAGGTTTTTTAACTTTGGATATTCATATAGTTGGAACGAAAACAACTTGTTGTATAATTACAAATACAATTCAGACGCAAGTACCATTTTAGATGTTATCAATCAAAAAAATCATCAACAAACACATTCTGTTAATGCTAAAATAAGTCAATATTTCTCTAAAATCAAAACGACTTTTAATTTAGCTGGAGGTTATAATTTTACGACTTATGATCAATTGTTGAATAATGATTTAGTAGAAATTGACAACACTATTTTAACTTCAAATTTTGATGCTTCTTTCAGATTATTAAGTTGGATGACGTTTGAGTATAAATATGGTGTAACCAATTATAAAAATAAGTTTTCAGAAGAATCAAAATCTCGATCAATAACTAATCAAATTCACCAAATAGGATTACATTTTTTTCCAGCAGATCAACATTATGTAAAGTTTAATTTTGATTTGTATGTCAATGATGATACAAGATTAAATCCTAATTCAACTTTCGGAGATTTGATGTACCGTTATTCATTAAAAAAGAAAAAAATAGATTTTGAATTGTCTGCTTATAACCTTTTTAATGAGAAATATTTTTCACAAAATAGCTTTTCATCTAATTTCGAACAACGATTTCTATATAAATTGAGACCAACTCAAGTAATGTTTACAACACGATTTAATTTTTAACACTAAAATTTATCAACTCAATAATTTATCATCATTAACTTGTTTAAGTTGATAATATTTAAATAGAAAAATCATCAAACTATATGATTTGTCATACTTTTATTAGTTTATTTTTACCTAAATTTATTTTGAAAAAATATATACCACAAAGAAATGAATGACAATCGTAAGAAAGATGCATTGAACTACCATTCGATGGGGCAACCCGGAAAGATTGCGGTAGTGCCAACAAAACCTACGAACACACAGCGCGATTTATCGCTTGCCTATTCGCCAGGTGTTGCAGAACCATGTTTAGAGATTGAAAAAGATCCAGAAAATGCCTATAAATATACGGCAAAAGGAAATTTGGTTGCTGTCATTAGTAACGGAACAGCCGTTTTAGGTTTAGGAGATATAGGTGCAGTCGCTTCGAAACCTGTGATGGAAGGAAAAGGTCTTTTGTTTAAGATTTTTGCGGATATTGATGTTTTTGATATCGAATTAGATACGAAGAATGTCGATGAATTTATCAATACTGTAAAAGCTTTAGAGCCAACTTTTGGAGGAATTAATCTTGAAGATATTAAAGCGCCAGAATGTTTCGAAATCGAAAAGCGATTAAAAGCTGAAATGAATATTCCTGTAATGCACGATGATCAACATGGAACAGCCATTATTTCTGGTGCAGCATTAATCAATGCTTGTGAATTACAAGGAAAAGATATTTCTAAAGTTAAAATTGTTGTAAACGGAGCAGGAGCAGCCGCAATTTCTTGTACAGCAATGTACATTTCTGTTGGTGCAAAAAAGGAGAATATTGTGATGTTAGACAGTAAAGGAGTAATCCGTTCAGACCGTGATAATCTTGACGCTTCGAAAGCTGAATGGGCAACAGATCGTGATATTTCTACGTTGGCAGATGCAGTAAAAGATGCTGATGTTTTCATCGGTTTATCCGCTGCAGATGTTTTATCTGCTGAAATATTGAATACAATGGCCGAAAATCCAATTGTGTTGGCAATGGCAAATCCAAATCCAGAAATTGCGTACGATTTGGCAATTTCTACTCGACAAGATATCATTATGGGAACAGGTCGTTCAGATTATCCTAATCAGGTGAATAACGTTTTAGGTTTTCCATACATTTTTAGAGGAGCGTTAGATGTTCGTTCGACAACGATTAACGAGGAAATGAAAATTGCGGCTGTTCGTGCGATTGCAGAATTGGCAAAAGAACCAGTTCCTGAAGTTGTGACGCAAGCGTATAATAATCATTCAATCAAATTTGGAAAAGATTACATTATCCCAAAACCAAACGATCCGCGTTTGTTGCCAGAAGTTTCGGCTGCAGTTGCAAAAGCTGCCATAGAAACTGGTGTTGCGAAGAATGAGATAACTGATTTCGAAGCCTATAAATTGTCGTTGATGAAGCGAATCGGAAAAGAAAGTACGATTATGCGCAATTTGACACAAACAGCAAAATCAAATCCAAAACGAGTTGTCTTTGCAGAAGGGGATCGTTTCGAGATTCTACGTGCGGCACAAATTGTAAAGGAAGAAAAAATTGCAATTCCAATTATTTTAGGAAAGAAAAATAAAATTCAACAAATGATCAAAGATTATATGTTGGATTTAGAAGATGTGGAAATTGTTGATACAAATGCAGAAGAAGATTCGGATCGTTACAATCAATTTGTAGATTTTATTTACAATAAACGCCAACGAAAAGGTGTCTCTAAATCGGATGCGAAGAAGTTATTGAGAGATCGTAATTATTTTGGATCATGTATGGTTGAGTTTGGGTATGCAGATGCGATGATTTCTGGAATGACCAAAAACTATTCGCAAGCCATTCGCCCAGCTTTAGAATTGATTGGTGCCGAACAAGGACAGAAAGTAGCGAGTATGTATATGATGTTAACCGAAAAAGGTCCAATTTTCTTGGGTGATACAACGGTTAATTTAGATCCAACTTCTGAAGATTTAGTCAATATTACGTTGCAGTTTAATGAAACAATTAAGAAATTTAAAATTGAACCGAAAATTGCATTATTGTCGTATTCTAACTTTGGATCGAACAAAGGAGAAACATCTTCTAAAGTTCAAAATGCAGTGAATTATTTACATCAAAATCATCCAGATATTTTAGTCGATGGCGATATTCAGGCAAATTTTGCCGTGAACAAAGAGAAGTTACAAAGTAATTTTCCGTTTTCTAAATTAGCAGGAACGTATGCCAATACATTGGTTTTTCCAAATCTTGAATCTGCGAATATTTCGTATAAATTATTACAAGAACTTGGAAAAATAGAAGCAGTTGGTCCTATTTTAATCGGAATGAAAAAACCAATTCATTTATTACAATTAGATAGTACAGTTCGCGAAATTGTGAATATGGTTACCATTGCTGTAATTGATGCGCAACAACATTAATAAAAATAGTATTTCAAATCGAAACTCCTCTCCATTTTGAGAGGAGTTTTTTTATAAGATAATTAATTCGCAGTTTTATTAAATTTTAATTCATAAAATGATTATCTTGTTAACTTTTAATTAATATAATATGAAAAAAATTTACATTTTATTACTTACAGCCAGTACAATTTCATTTGCACAAACCAATACTTCATTTGAAGCGAAAGAAGGATATGAATTAGGAAGTATTCATGCACAAAATGGTTGGGAAGTTGCCGAAGGAAATGGAGAGCTTTTAAATAATCAACTTGTTTCTGATGAACAAGCGAGTGACGGAATTTATTCTTTTAAAAATGGAGATCAACCAGATTTTGGACCTAAATGGTTTCCTGTAATGGGTGTGACAAAAACGTTTGAAAAACCTGTCGATTATAAGAATTTTACAATTTCTTTTGATGTATTTGTAACAAAACGAAACGGTGCCGATTTTGAATTTAATTTGTATACAATTAATCAAGACACAGATGAATTTTACCCTGTTGCAGGTTTAGGTATGGAAAACAGAGGATATTTGTACATTACAAAGGATATCAATTATGGTTTTGATTACGCTGATGCGGCAGAAGGTTGGTCGATTAATAAATGGAATAATTTTAAAATTGAAGTCACGGAAAATGAAATCAAGTATTACTTGAACGATCAATTAGTTTATACAGGAGATAATTTTACGAAATTAGATGTTCATGGATTTACAATGTTGCATAATAATTACGGAGGTGATGCTTATTACGATAATTTCAAGTTTAGTACAGATGACTTAGCCGTTCATCAAATTGAAGGGAAAGAATTTAAAATTTATCCTAATCCAGTCAAAGATTATTTAACATTTGATGCGAATTTTCATGAGCAGATTTCAAGTGTTGAGGTATCAAATACAATTGGTCAAGTTGTTTTAAAATCAAATCAATCATTAAAAGGGTTGAAAACATCGTCTTTGAAATCAGGTGTTTATTTTGTGAAAATTAATCTGAAAGATGGAAAAACGATAACAAGAAAAATAATTAAAAAATAAATTTATTTCATAACAAAAAAACTGTCTTGTTGAAGACAGTTTTTTTGTTGTATAATTTTTCAGGTTTATTTCTATAAAGAAGTTTTTAGCCTTTTTTGTTGATATGCATCTCCGAGAACATTAAGTGTTACGCCTAAAATAATCATAAAAATTCCTAAACCTAAACTCCACGAAAAGTTTTCGCCAAATAACAAGACACTCACTCCAACTGCAACTACAGGCTCCGATGCGCCCAGAATAGATGTTGCTGTAGAACCAATCTCTTTGATTGCAAAAATTAAAGCAATACTCGAAATAACAGTTGTAACAAAGGCAAACGTAAAAAAGTTAAACGTTAATTCTAACGAAGGAAGAACAAATGATTCTTTTTGTATAATCATTTTTATAGCGTAATATATCGTTGTAAATAGGAATGAATAAAAGCTAAGTGTAAAACCTTTTATCTCTTTTGCTTTCGATTTGTTGACCGTGACAATGTAAAGTCCATAACCTAAAGCACTGATAAAAACAATGCCTAAACCAATTGGATTTAGTTCGAATTTACCATCTTTAAAACTCAATAAAATGACGCCAGCCAAAACAAATGCAATGGCTACGATAGCAGAAATAGTGAGTTTCTCTTTGAAGAATACAGCCATAATAATGGCGACGATTAGTGGATATACAAATAGTAAAGTAGAGGCAATACCAGCAGATAAATAATCGTAACCTAAAAATAAAGCATCAGCAGAAATTCCGTATAATAACCCAAGAGTGATCAATACAGGAATTTGTTTCAATTCGATTTTGAATGATTTTTTTTTGATTAATAAATAAACTCCAACAATCAACGCTGAGAAAAAGAATCGATAGAATAGAGTGGTGTCTATTGGGAAATTTGCTTGTTTTATAGGTAGGATAAATAGCGGAATTAATCCGTAAGATATGGAAGAAATTAATCCATATGCGTAACCTTTTAATTTCATAAATGTTTAGTTAACATCATTTAGAGTGATTTTTTATTTCGATAGAAATATAAAATTGTATCGAGAACTAAGACGAAAAATCATCTAAGCTCTCGATACAATTTTTTGAAGAATTACTCGAATTGGTAATTTTTATTTTCGTGTAAAATCTAAATCATGGAAATCGTAACTAAAATCTGTCATTGGTGAAATAGCTTTCATCGTAAATCCTGTCATTTTTCCATCTTTCATTTCAGCAAAAACAAAAGCATCTGCATGGAAATATCTGTTGTACCATTTTACCGCATATGTATTGTCTTTATAAAATGATATTTCTCCGGTTAATTGAGGTGAACGCTTCGATTCGAAAATTAATTTACCTTTTTTCTCATAGATTTCAACATCACCAAACCAATTATCTTTATAGGTTCCGATGAATGCATTTTTATTAACCTTAAGGGCTTTGTTTTTCTGATTTGCTTCAACTGTTTTCCAAACTTCATCTGTTATTCCGTCCGCTTCGGCCACACGAGATTTCATCAAATTATCGTAGAAAGCAACCCAATCTTTTTCGGGATTGCCTAAATAAAAATCTTTAATTGTATTAGAAACCGAGTTAAATGCGACACCTGCTTGTTGATTAGTAAGAACGACAATTCCTAAATTGATTTGAGGATACCAAATTGTTTGCGTTACAATTCCTTCTAAACCACCAGTGTGCGAAACTTCTAATTTTCCGTTATAATCTTGCAATTGCCAACCTAATCCATATGCTTTAAACAATGAATTATATGGAGGAGTAGTTCCAACTTTTTGCAAGGTAACAGGCGAAATCATTTCTTTCATTTGTTTTTCAGAAATAATTTGTTTTCCGTTTACTTTCCCTTTATTCAAATTAAATTGTAACCATTTTGCAACATCATCAACGTTAGAATATAATCCTGCTGCTGCGTCAAAAATCGTATTGGTATAACGATCGATTACTTGCAATTTACCATCAATTGGCACATGTGGATCAATTACATTTTTTTGATCTTTTAACAGATGAAAATTTGCCGCTGTATTTGTCATGCCAATCGGTTGGATTAATCGTTGAGTGACAAAATCCGTCCAAGATTGTCCAGAAATTCTTTCTACTACAACTCCAGCAATGATGTACAAAAGATTATCGTAATCATATTTCGAACGAAAATCTGAAACAGGTTTTAAATATTGAATATTGTTGATAATATCGGTTGGTGTGAAATTATGTCCATCAGGCCATACCATCAAATCGCCAGCACCTAAGCCTAAACCACTTCGGTGTGTTAACAAATCACGAATAGTAAATTCTTTTGTTACATATTCATTATACATTTTAAATTCGGGAATATGTTTGATGACTTTATCATCCCAATTCATTTTTCCTTCATCAACTAAAATCGCTAAAGCCGCTGCTGTAAAAGCTTTCGAATTAGAGGCGATTCCAAAATTTGTATTCGATTGTAATTTTTCTCCTGTTTTGATTGATTTTACACCATAACCTTTACTATGAATAATTGTTCCATCTTTAATTACGGCAACAGAAATTCCTGGAACATTGAATGTCTTCATGGCATTTTCTGTGACTTGATCTATAGTTTGATTTGAAATATTTTGACCCAAAGCAGAAATTGAAGCTAAGGTAATAGTTGTTGATAAAAATATATTTTTCATGTGTATGATTTGAATGGTAACGAAGTTAGGAAATTTATTTGTTTTACTGTTATTCCGAGCTTGTCAAAGAATCTTACATTTCGAAATACTTTATGTTAAAATTTTCGATTTTGGAATGGAGAAATTAGAAGAGAAATAATTAAAACAAAAAAAGCCACTTTATTAAGTAGCTTTGGTAATTATATTCCTTTATTTAAAGTTGAGAGAGGTTCGTTAATTTCAAAATATTCTGAAACAATGTTTGTGGCACCCATTTGTTCAACTCGCTTAGAATGCATTTCAGCATAATTTTTTGCATTTTCTAAGGTGTCAAAAATATAAATTCCACCACTTCGAGCAGTCTCTTTATTCTCGATCCAAATCTTAGAAATAAACCCTTTTTCTAAATTAATGCTTTCAGCCAATGGTTGTGCATTGTTAGTTAAATTTTCTCCCATATATTCAACAGGAAAATCAAAATTTATTTGAAGTAAAATCATGTTATAAAGTTTATTACAAATTTCTAAAATATTAATGAGTTGGATTGTAATAATTGTTACAAAAAAAGCCACTCATTGAGTGGCTTATAAAAATATATATAAAATTAATCTTAATCGTTCAATTTTAAAACAGCTAAGAAGGCAGATTGAGGAACCTCTACACGTCCAATTTGACGCATTTTCTTCTTACCAGCTTTTTGTTTTTCTAATAACTTACGTTTACGAGAAATATCTCCTCCGTAACATTTTGCTGTAACGTCTTTACGTAAAGCTTTAATGGTTTCACGTGCAATAATTTTAGCACCAATTGCTGCTTGAATTGGAATATCAAACTGTTGACGAGGAATTAATTCGCGTAATTTCTCACACATTTTTTTACCAATGTTGTAAGCATTATCAACGTGAATTAAGGCAGATAAAGCATCTACAACTTCACCGTTAATCATGATATCCACTTTAACTAATTTTGAAGCTCTCATTCCAGAAGGAGCATAATCGAAAGAAGCATATCCTTTAGAAATTGATTTTAATCGATCATAGAAATCAAATACAACTTCAGCCAAAGGCATATTGAAAATCATTTCAACTCGATGTTGAGTCAAATAATTTTGAGATTGTAATTCGCCTCGTTTCTCAATACATAAACTCATGACAGGACCAACAAATTCAGATTTTGTAATAATCGCTGCACGAATGTAAGGTTCCTCCACACGATTTAATCCAGAAGGATCAGGTAATTCAGAAGGATTATGAACGGCAATCATTTTATCGGGATCTTTTTCTAAATAAGCTTCGTACGAAACGTTAGGAACAGTTGTAATAACTGTCATGTTAAATTCACGTTCTAAACGTTCTTGAATGATTTCTAAGTGTAGCATTCCTAAGAAACCACAACGGAAACCAAACCCTAAAGCGGCAGAAGATTCTGCTTCAAAGGTTAAGGAAGCATCATTTAAACGCAACTTCTCGATAGAAGCACGTAAATCTTCATAATCTTCTGTGTCTACTGGATAAATTCCAGCGAAAACCATCGGTTTTACTTCCTCGAAACCATCAATAGCTTCAGCGGCAGGTCTATCAACTAAAGTAATTGTATCACCAACTTTTACTTCGGCAGCTTCTTTAATCCCAGAAATAATGTAACCAACATCTCCGGTTTTAATTACTTTTTTCTCTACTTGATTTAACTTTAAAGTTCCAATTTCATCTGCACCATATTTTTTATTGGTTGCCATGAATTTGACTTGATCCCCTTTTTTAATCTCTCCATTTACAACTTTATAAAAAGCTTCAATTCCACGGAAAGGATTGTAAACAGAGTCAAAGATTAAAGCTTGCAACGGAGCTTCAGGATCTCCTACAGGAGCAGGAACTTTTTCTATAATTGTATGCAACAATTCTAAAACTCCTTCACCTGTTTTTCCAGAACAACGCAATACATCTTCAGGTTCACAACCTAATAAGTCTACAATATCATCTGTTACCTCTTCTGGATTAGCAGAAGGTAAATCGATTTTGTTTAAAACTGGAATAATCTCTAAATCATTTTCTAATGCTAAATATAAGTTAGAAATGGTTTGAGCTTGGATGCTTTGAGCAGCATCTACAATTAACAAAGCACCTTCACAAGCGGCAATCGAACGAGAAACCTCATACGAGAAATCCACGTGTCCAGGCGTGTCAATTAAATTTAAAATATATTTTTCACCATCTTTTTCATATTCCATTTGGATAGCGTGTGATTTGATTGTGATACCACGTTCGCGTTCCAAATCCATATCGTCTAATGTTTGGTTTTGTAACTCACGATCAGAAATCGTTCCTGTTACTTGTAATAGGCGATCGGCCAAGGTACTTTTACCATGGTCAATATGGGCGATAATACAGAAATTACGGATATTTTTCATACTCTTCTTGTCGAATAGGCAAAAATAATCTTTTCCACTCAGACTACAAGTTTTTTGAAAAATATTTATAAAAAGTATTTTATTAAGACTTAAGCAATTATTTGATAAAAAAGAGAGTTGATTAATTGAAATATTTACTAAAAATAGTATTTAATGAATAATTTTTAACTGAAATAGTGCGTAAATAGTAACTACACCTTAACATAAATTTTCTTTTGATCTAACCAATAAGCCAAAGCCCAAAAGAATGCTAAGAAGATAAGCGAATAAACAAACGATCCGATTTCTGGAATTCCAGGAAGTTTCGCACAAATGTTTTCATAAAACCAAGTCAAAGGAGAAATGTATTTGATTTCGTCTTGATTGGTAAATCCATTTTCGATTCGGATTAATCCTAATAAACGTGGAAATAAACCACTAAATGCAAAAATGAATAATGGATTTTTTCCGAATACATCAAAGAATTTCATCACACCATTTTTGACGTTCAAAATTTCTATGAACCAAATCATTGTTGCAATTGTTAATAATGACAATCCTGTTGTATGAATAACGTATGAGCTACTCCAAATCTTTTTGTTGTAAGGAAAATCTAATTGCCAAAAATAACCTAATAGCAAAGCAATTACCCCTAAAACAAATAAACCTGCTACTAATCTAAAATTGGGTTGATTGGTTTCGGGTAAAGATTTATTTAACCATTTCATATTACCTTGTTTATTGATGAAAATGCCAGTTAAATAGCCTAATAAAACTTGAGGAATTGCATTGATGGTACTGTAAATACCTTCTGGATCAAATGGAATCGATTCACCTTTGTAAATATGTGCTAAACCTAAAATATGGGTATCGATTTTTGTTCCGATAAACCCTTCGATAGAATAAGGGTCAATACCGCCTAAAAAATTTGTCAATAACCAATAGCCAACTAAGATGATACCTGAAATCCAAAGAACCATTTTTTCTTTAAAGTAAAAAGCAATAACAGAAGCAAAAAAATAGGCAATAGCGATTCGTTGTAAAACACCCATTATTCGAACGCCACTTTCTTCAGAATCTTTCCAGGCCTTAAAAATAAGTTCGTTATTCTCCCATTTAAAAAACGGAAACCAATTGATAAAAAGTCCAATTAGAAAGATAAGGATACTTCGTTTAATGACTTTTTTCCAGAATTCGCTTTGCGGTTGTTGTTTGAATCGTGGAATTACAAAAGCCATTGCATTGCCTACTGCAAATAAAAAGAAAGGAAAGACCAAATCGGTTGGTGTACATCCGTGCCATTGTGCATGTTCTAAGGGATCAAACATAAAGGACCACGTGCCAGGATTATTCACTAAAATCATTAAAGCGACCGTAGCGCCACGAAAAACGTCCAATGAATAATATCGAGTTGTTTTCATTTCTTTTGTATTAATATTTTTAAAGATATATATTTTTTGAAGTATTTAGTAATTCGAGTTTAGAATTTATCCTACAATAATCCTTACCTTTAATTTAAATTTAAAAAAAACAATCTAATAAGAATAAGTATGAGAACTGAGTCAGATTTATTAGGAGAGTTACAACTTCCTGAAACGGCTTATTATGGAGTACAAACACAACGTGCAATTAATAATTTTAAAATTTCGAACAACTATTTAGCACATTACCCTGAATTTATTAAAGCGTTAGGTGTAGTGAAATTAGGTGCAGCGCAAGCTAATCATGAGTTGGGAGTTTTATCAAAAGATATATATGATGCGATTTCTTTTGCATCGAACGAGCTGATTGCAGGAAAATATACGGATCAATTTCCGATTGACATGATTCAAGGTGGTGCTGGAACTTCTACGAATATGAATGCAAACGAAGTGATTGCAAATATTGCGTTAGAACATTTAGGAAAACAAAAAGGAGAATATCAATTTTGTTCACCAAATGATCATGTAAATTTATCACAATCAACAAACGACGCTTATCCTACTGCGTTGAAATTAGCTTTGTTTAACATGAATAAACCATTGGTTGAAGCATTAACAAAACTGGCAGAGTCATTTAATAAAAAAGCCAAAGAATTTGAACAAGTCATTAAGATGGGACGCACACAATTGCAAGATGCAGTTCCGATGACATTAGGTCAAGAATTTGAAGGTTTTGCAACTACATTAAACAAGGAAGTTCAGAATTTAGATCGTATCACTACTGATTTATTGGTCATTAATATGGGAGCAACAGCAATCGGAACTGGTTTGAACGCCGTTCCAGGTTATGCACAATTGTGTACAACAAAGATTGCAGAAATCATGAAGGAAGAGGTGATATTGGCAGATAATTTAGTAGAAGCAACTTCTGATACGAGTGCCTTTGTAGATTATTCTTCTGCTTTAAAACGTCTTTGTGTAAAATTATCTAAAATTTGTAATGATTTACGATTACTAACTTCAGGGCCAAGAGCAGGTTTATTCGAAATTAATCTACCTCCAAAACAGCCAGGATCTTCGATTATGCCAGGAAAAGTAAATCCGGTTATTCCAGAAGTGGTGAATCAGGTTTGTTTTAAAGTGATTGGAAATGATTTGACAATTACAATGGCAGCAGAAGCTGGTCAATTGCAATTAAATGTAATGGAGCCAATTATAGGTTTTTCGATTATGGAGTCAATTCAATATCTTACAAATGCAATGGATACATTGCGTGTGGAATGTGTGGATGGAATTACTGCAAATGCGGAACATCTGAAAAATGAAGTGCAAAATAGTATTGGAATTGTTACAGCACTAAATCCGTATATTGGATATAAAGCAAGTACAAAAATAGCGAAAGAAGCTTTAGAAACTGGTGGAAGTGTCTATCAATTGGTTTTAGATCATGGTTTGTTGTCTAAAGAACAATTAGATGAGATCCTTGATCCTAAAAATATGCTTGGACCACATATATAATATATGAAATTAGAAATACGAAGTTAGAATTATATAATTTTAACTTCGTAATTCGAGTTTCGTATTTCTTAAAATCCATGTAAGCTCACATCATCAGTCGAAAGTATGTTTACTTTTTTACCCATTTTTTTCTGAATAATTTTGAAATGATGCAAATCTTCTTCGGTGATTAAACTAATTGCTTTTCCGTTTGCATTTGCACGACCAGTACGTCCAATTCGGTGTACATAATCTAAAGGTGAACGAGGTAATTCGTAATTAATTACAGTTGGTAAACCTTCGATATGAATTCCGCGTCCAATCAAATCTGTGGCAACCAAAACGCGAACATCTCCTAATTTAAAATCTTCTAAATTATCCATTCTCGCACCTTGCGATTTCTTGCTGTGAACAGCCATTGCAGGAATTTTATTCTTTTTTAGTTTTTCAACCAAATTGTCAGCTGTACGAGTCGAAGAAACAAAAATCAACACTTGTTCTAAGTTTTCAGATTTGATTAAATAGCGTAAAAAAGGACCTTTTGTTTCGGCATCAACTTTATAAGCTACTTGTTCTATTTGCTCTAAATCAACTTCTTGCTTTTTAATTTCAACAACAATTGGATTGATATTTAAAGTTGATTTGATTTCATCAATTTTATCATTTAAAGTTGCTGAAAAAAGAACCGATTGTTTCTTTTTCGGAACACTTTTTAAGATTCTATTCATTTCATCTCCAAATCCCATCTGAAACATTTTGTCCGCTTCATCAATTACCAAATATTGCAATTGGTCTAACGATAACGCATTATGATCCATTAAATCCAATAAACGACCAGGGGTTGCTATCAAAATTTCTGTTCCATACAAATTCTTCATCTGTGGATTAATCGAAGTTCCACCATATACAGCCTGTGTTTGTACTTCGCGGCGTAAAGCAGTTTGTAGACCAGCAAATGTTTGTTCAATTTGAACAGCTAATTCGCGTGTAGGAACTAAAATTAGAGCTTTTACAAAACGTGATTTTTCGTACGATTGATGTTGAATTTTTTGTAACAAAGGTGCAACAAAACACAATGTTTTTCCAGATCCTGTTTTTGCAATTCCCATTACATCTTTTCCTTTTAAAATAGACGGAATAGTCTCAGTTTGAATTTCAAAAGGTTTTAAAAATCCAAGTATTGTAATGGCTTTTGAGAGATATGGTGATAATCCTAAATTTTCGAATGACATAAATTGATATAAGGTTACAAAGGTAAAGATTAAATCTGAATGATATTTTAAGAATATATTGCTGTTTCATCATTTTTGATCAAGATGAAATTGAAGGATTTAAAATCAATTCTGAAATATTTCTATAAATGATTTTAGAATCGAATCTATTTATTGAAAATTAAATTAAAAACAGAAATAATTTCGGTTTAAAACTTGATAAAATTCTTTTAGCTTAATAAAACTATCTTTAAATTTGAATCTTATGAAAAAGGATCAGTCTAAGATAATTCGTGAGCAAGCGCCAAGATCTGCTACTCGCGAGCATTCAGTTCCATTATATTTAACCTCAAGTTTTATTTTTGATAGTGCAGAACAAGGTCGTGCTATTTTTGCAGAAGAGGAGGAAGGTATGGTTTATTCGCGTTATGCAAACCCAAATACAACAGAGTTTATTAATCGCGTTTGTGTGTTAGAAAAAGCAGATGCAGGTTTAGCGTTCGCATCAGGGATGGCAGCTGTTTTTGCTTCGTTTGCTTCTTATATTAAAAGTGGTGATCATATTGTGTCAAGTCGTGCTATTTTTGGTTCGACACATCAATTAATTACACAACTATTTCCTCGTTGGGGCGTAACCTATACCTATGTTGAAAGGCCAAATATCGAAGATTGGGAAAAAGCAATTCAAGCGAATACCAAAATTGTCTTTTTAGAATCGCCTTCTAATCCTGGTTTGGAATTATTCGATTTAGAAGCTTTAGCAAAATTAAAAGAGAAACATCCACATATTATTTTTGCCATTGACAACTGTTTTGCAACACCATATTTACAACAACCTTTAGAGTTTGGATTCGATTTATCTATTCATTCAGCAACAAAATATATGGATGGACAAGGTCGAGTTTTAGGTGGTGTTGTGATAGGAAAGCAAGATTTGATTAATGAAATGATGTTTTTTATTCGTCATACTGGTCCTGCAATGTCTGCTTTTAATGCGTGGACAATTTCTAAAAGTTTAGAAACGTTACCTCTTCGTATGGATCGTCATTGTGAAAATGCTTTGGCTTTGGCAGAGGCGTTAGAAAGTAACCCTGAAATTGAAGCTGTAAAATACCCTTTTTTACCCTCTCATCCGCAATATGAATTAGCGAAAAAACAAATGAAAGGAGGTGGTGGAATTGTAACCTTTGAAGTAAAAGGAGGAAAAGAACGTGCGTTCAAATTTATAGATGCATTGAAAATGATTTTGTATACTTCAAATTTAGGAGATTCGAGATCGATAGCGACACACCCGGCTACAACAACTCATGCGAAATTATCAGATGCCGAACGTGCAGAGTTAGGGATTATGCCAGGCTCGATACGATTATCTGTTGGATTAGAAGATAAAATAGATATTATCGAAGATATACTACAAGCATTAGAAAAAACGAAATAAGATTTGTTGATAGACAAAAAAAGCCTCGCATTGCGAGGCTTTTCTATTATGATAGATGAAAATTCTATTATTTCACTTCTTCGAAGTCTACGTCTTCAACACCGTCATTTTTTGCTTGACCTTGATCAGCACCAGGCTGAGCTTGTGCACCACCTTGTTGACCTTCGTTCATTGCAGCATAAATTTCTTGTGAAGCAGCATTCCAAGCTGTGTTTAATTTTTCCATAGAAGCATCAATTGCAGCAACGTCTTGAGCAGCATGAGCAGATTTAACTTCTGTTAAAGCTTCTTCAATTGGTTGTTTTTTGTCAGCAGGAATTTTATCTCCGTACTCAGTCAATTGTTTTTCTGTTTGGAAAATTAACGCATCAGCAGCATTTACTTTTTCAATTTTTTGCTTTGCTTCTTCGTCTTTAGCAGCATTCTCTTGTGCTTCTTTTTTCATTCTTTCGATATCAGCATCAGATAATCCAGATGAAGCTTCAATTTTGATTGATTGCTCTTTTCCAGTTCCTTTATCTTTTGCAGAAACACTTAAGATACCATTCGCATCAATATCAAATGTTACTTCAATTTGAGGAACACCACGTTGTGCTGGTGGGATATCTACTAAGTCAAAACGTCCGATTTCTTTGTTATCGTTGAATAATGGACGCTCTCCTTGACCAATTCTTAAAGTTACTGCTGGTTGATTGTCAACTGCAGTTGAGAAAACTTCAGATTTTTTAGTTGGAATTGTTGTATTCGCTTCAATTAATTTTGTGAATACTCCTCCTAAAGTTTCGATACCTAAAGATAATGGTGTAACGTCTAATAATAATACGTCTTTTACATCACCTGTTAAAACACCTCCTTGGATAGCTGCACCAATTGCAACAACCTCGTCTGGATTAACTCCTTTAGATGGTTTTTTACCGAAGAATTTTTCTACTTCTTCTTGGATTTTTGGCATACGTGTAGATCCACCAACTAAGATAACTTCGTCGATATCGTTGATTGATAAACCTGCATCAGATAACGCTTTTTTACAAGGTTCCATAGAACGACGTACTAAATCTTCTGTTAATTGATCAAATTTAGAACGAGTTAAAGTTTCTACTAAGTGTTTTGGTCCTGTTTCGTTAGCTGTAACGTATGGTAAATTAATTTCTGTTTGAGCAGAAGAAGATAATTCGATTTTAGCTTTTTCAGCAGCTTCACGTAAACGTTGTAAAGCCATTGCGTCTTTTTTCAAATCTACACCTTCTTTCGCTTGGAATTCAGAAGCTAACCAGTTGATGATTGCGTCATCAAAATCATCACCTCCTAAGTGTGTATCACCGTTTGTAGATAATACTTCGAATACACCGTCACCTAATTCTAGGATTGATACGTCGAAAGTACCACCACCTAAATCGTAAACAACGATTTTTTTATCTGAGTTTGCTTTGTCTAATCCGTAAGCTAATGCAGCAGCAGTAGGCTCGTTGATAATACGTTCTACTTTAAGACCTGCAATTTCACCAGCTTCTTTAGTTGCTTGACGTTGAGCATCGTTAAAATAAGCTGGTACAGTAATTACCGCTCTTGATACTTCTTGTCCTAAATAATCTTCAGCAGTTTTTTTCATTTTTTGTAAAATCATTGCTGAGATTTCTTGTGGAGTATAGTTACGTCCATCAATATCAACTGCTGGCGTATCATTGTTTCCTTTTACAACTGAATAAGGAACACGACCGATTTCATCTGCATCATTATTAAATTTAGTTCCCATGAAACGTTTAATAGAATAAATCGTTTTCTTTGGGTTTGTTACAGCTTGACGTTTTGCTGAATCACCAACTTTAATTTCCCCTCCTTCTACGAATGCTACGATAGATGGAGTAGTTCTTTTACCTTCTGCATTTGGAATTACAACTGGCTCACTACCTTCCATTACAGAAACACAAGAGTTCGTTGTACCTAAGTCGATTCCGATTATTTTGCTCATATTGTTTAGTTATTTTTTATATTATTAATGATTTATTTTAAACTTTTACACATCATCAAAAATGATGCTACACCAGAATAGTCAATCTTTGTGCCAACATAAAAAAAATGACATCCAATAGATTTTAGATGTCAGGTTGTCAGATTATGATTAATGATTTGATTATTTATCGATAAAAAAGTCAGTTTATTGGTTGATAAAATGTCAGCGTTAAGTTATACTTAAATTTTATCTCAGTCTTAGTCTTAGTCTTAGTCTTAGTCTCAACCTCAATATTACCCAATCTTACTTCCGTTTTCAACTTTTCGTTCGGGATTCAAGAGAATAACATCATTATTATTTCCATAAACGCCCATCACGAGACATTCGCTCATAAAAGTGGCAATTTGTTTTTTCGGAAAGTTAACCACAGCCATTATTTGTTTTCCAATCAATTCTTCTTTGTTATAAAGCGATGTAATTTGTGCCGAACTTTTCTTGATTCCTAACGGACCAAAATCAATTTCTAACTGATAAGCAGGATTTCTTGCTTTCGGAAAATTATTTGCACTGATAATTGTCCCAATTCTCATATCAACTTTCTCGAAATCTTGCCAAGAAATTGTTTCAGTATTATTTTCAGGTTTTGGTTCTTCTTTTAGTTTATTCTCTTTATCGTAAATCGTTTGCAGAATTTTTTCTAAATCAGTTTTTTCATTCGCATATTTCGTTTTCATGTTATCTGGCATTCGGTTATAATACGTCAACGCTTTTTCGCCAAATTGTTTGATGTAAAAATTAGTCAATGGAGGAACGTTTGGAAATTGTTTATGAAAAATCATTTCTGTATACGCTTGCCATTCGCGTTCTTCTCGCAATTCAATTTGATTTTCGCCCGAACGCTGAAAAACATGTACCATTTCGTGCATCAAAACATTGGAAAGTAATACTAAATCAAAATCAAGAATATTACGCGGAACACGAATTGTAATTCCTGTTTTTTCTTCACCTTCTGCAGTCAATAAAAAACCTTTTGGATCGATTTCTTCTCGAAACGTAAAACCTGTAAAAGCATTATGTTTTAATTTCAATTCATCTAAAATTTCGTACAATGCTTCAACGATTAAGTGATTATTTTTTAAATAATTTATTCTTTCCTTAAATTTTTCTGTAATCATAGCTTTTTGGCTTATTTATCAAATATATAATCTTATTTTTGATATGTTTTAAAAATGACTATGAAGAAATTAGTACTATTACTTGGCTTGATCTCGATAACAACAAATGCACAAGTACTTAATAACAAACAAGAGTTTACGCGACAAGATTCGCTTCGCGGAACGAATAATGAATTCCGAAATTGGTGGGATGTTAAAAAATATAAAGTAAGTGTAGAACCAGATTATCAGTCAAAATCGATAAAAGGAAAAACGACAATTACGTTTGATAAAATTGCTCCTCAACAATCAGATTTATTGCAGATAGATTTACAAGATCCAATGATGGTTTCGGCTGTAAAATTGAATGGAAAGAAAATTTCTGATTTCAAACGTGATGGAAATGTCTATTTTATTAATGTCGGAAAAAATATCAAGAATACGTCGAATCAATTAGAATTAGAATACAACGGAAATCCTCGTGTTGCGGTGAGAGCGCCTTGGGATGGTGGTTGGATTTTTGCGAAAGATGAAAAAGGTCGAGATTGGATGTCTGTAGCCGTGCAAGGTTTGGGTGCAAGTGCTTGGTTTCCGAACAAAGATTATTTAGGCGATGAACCAGATAATGGAATGGAATTGGAAATTATCACACCAAAAGATTTGGTAGGAGTTGGTAATGGACGATTAGTTTCTAAAAAAGAGAAAAATGGTAAAACAACTTCTACATGGAAAGTTGTTAATCCAATTAATAATTATAATATCATTCCTTATATCGGACATTATGTCAATTTCAAAGATACTTTCGAAGGCGAAAAAGGTAAATTGGATTTAGATTATTATGTGTTAGATTATAATATAGATAAAGCAAAATCGCAGTTTGAACAAGCAAAATTGATGTTGAAAAGTTTTGAACATTGGTTTGGACCTTATGCTTTTTACGAAGATTCTTTCAAGATTGTAGAAACTCCACATTTGGGAATGGAACATCAATCTGGAATTGCGTACGGAAATAAATTCGAGAATGGGTATTTAGGGCGCGATTTATCAGGTTCTGGTTGGGGACTGAAATGGGATTTTATTATCGTTCACGAAGCTGGTCACGAATGGTTCGGAAATAATATAACAGAGAAAGATGTTGCAGATATGTGGATTCATGAATCGTTTACAGCTTATTCTGAAACCTTATTTACAGAAACATTTCATGGGAAAGAAGCAGGAAGCGAATATGTACGTGGAACAAGAAATGCAATTCAAAATGATAGTCCAATAATCGGAGTATATGGTGTCAATCAAGAAGGAAGTGGTGACATGTACTACAAAGGCGCAAATATGATTCATACGTTGAGAACTTGGATGAATGATGACGAAAAATTTAGACAACTATTACGAGGTTTGAACAAAGAGTTTTATCATCAAACGGTGACAACAGAACAAATCGAAAATTATATTGCCAAATATTCTGGATTAAATTTGACTGCTTTTTTCAATCAATATTTAAGAACTGTCAAAGTTCCTACGTTAGAATTAAGAGAAAATGGTAACAAAGTAGAATATAGATATACGAATGTTGTGGATGGATTTGCAATGCCTTTACGTTTGAAAGATTCTGACATTACAATCAATCCAACATCAAATTGGCAAACGATTAATTATTCAACAATTACAAAAACGAGTGATGTAACGATTAATCCAAATTATTATATTGAAGTTAGTAAATCGTAAATCGTACTTCGAAAAACTTAATTCATAAAATATTCCAATAAATATCATCGGTTATTGAACGATGATATTATAAATTTGTCACATGAAAAAATACATTGCATACGCAATCTTATCAGGATTATTGTTAACAGCAGGCTGGCCGTCACATGGTTTTCCATTGTTGTTATTTATAGGATTTGTGCCCTTGATGTTGGCAGAACATCAAATAACGCAGCGCGCAGAATTCAAGAAAAAAGGACGTAAGATTTTTGGACTTTCATATTTAGCCTTTTTTATTTGGAATGCAATTGTAATTTGGTGGTTGCATTATGCGCAAGAAACCAATGCGAATGGAGATTTACAAAATTCGTGGAGTGCTTATTTAATTCCAGTTTTCGCGAATTCGTTATTTATGTCAATTGTTTTTCAACTGTATCATGTTGTTAAAACAAAAGCAGGAAATTTGTACGGCTTAGTTTTTCTTCCAGCCATTTGGATGAGTTTTGATAAACTAACATTGAATTGGGAATTGACTTGGCCATGGTTTAACCTTGGAAATGGTTTTGCCAAATATCACGAATGGGTACAATGGTACGAATACACAGGAACTTTTGGTGGAGCGCTTTGGATATGGATCGTAAATATTATTGTGTTCTATTATTTAACAGCTTACATCAATAAAAAAGAAATTAAATATTTAAACAAATTAGGTATTTATGCAGGATTATTAATTGCTGTTCCAATTGGTTTATCTTATATAATGTATGCAAATTACGAGGAAAAAGGAAAAGCGCTTGATGTGTTGATTCTTCAACCAGATCTTGATCCTTACAATGAAAAATACATGAAAGATGGATTACAGATTTATGACGAATTGAAGCAATTGGCACTGAAGAATATTCAACCAAAAACTCAATTTGTTGTTGCGCCAGAAACAGCTGTTCCAGGTTCTTCTGCACTTATTTTTGACAATATGTATGATGATTTAATTGTACAAGATATTCAACAATGGACAAGTACGAAGAACGATTTACATTTCGTAACAGGTGCATCAATCATGCGAATTTATCCTATGTCGTCTTTAGCATCAGAAACGGCATCAGTTATGAAAGATGGAATAACGTGGTATGATGCCTATAATTCGGCTTTACAGATAGGAGGAAACGACTCGATCGAAGTATATCATAAGAGTAAATTAGTGCCTGGAGTAGAAATTTTTCCATATCGTAACTATTTAATGCCAATTATTGGAGAATTTATGCTTAACTTTGGCGGCACAACAAAAACGTTGGGGGTTCAACCTCATCGTTCTGTTTTCAAGAATAATACAAACACCGCTACTGTTGCTCCGGTTATATGTTACGAATCTATTTACGGAGACTATACAACAGAATATGTGAGAGAAGGTGCTAATGTTATATTCACAATGACCAACGATTCTTGGTGGGGCTCTACCGATGGTCATCGTCAATTACTATTATATGGTAATTTGAGAGCTATTGAAAATAGACGCGCTATTGTTAGATCTGCAAACTCAGGTATTTCGGCTTTCGTTAATCAGCGAGGAGATATAATGAAGTCATTACCATATGGAGAGCAGGGTGCCTTAAATGGTACAATTTTAATGAATAGTGAATTAACGTTTTATACAAAGTATGGTGACGTCATCGCAAGAATAGCACTATTGGTAATGGGAATTATCTTAGCTTATACACTTGCGCAGAAGTTGTTATACAAACAAAATAAGAAGAAAATATAAAATTAATAACCTAAAGAGTTGTATAAGTAATATTTAATTTGTTACTTTGCACTCCGTTTAAAATAGGACAATACAAAATAAGATGTCAAACATTTGTCAAATTACAGGTAAGAGAAGATTAGTAGGAAACAATGTTTCTCACGCTAATAATAAAACAAAACGCACTTTTGAAGTGAATTTGTTCAAAAAGAAATTTTTTATGCCAGAAGCTGGTGAGTGGATTACTTTAAAAGTTTCTGCACACGGTTTAAAAACAATCAACAAGTTAGGAGTTGATGAGGCTGTTAGACGTGCACGTAAAGAAGGTTTAATCAAATAATTTAAGACACCATGGCAAAAAAAGGAAACAGAGTACAGGTTATTTTAGAATGTACAGAGCATAAAGAAAGTGGTATGCCAGGAATGTCTCGTTATATCACAACTAAAAACAAAAAGAATACTCCAGATCGTATTGAGTTGAAAAAATACAACCCAGTATTGAAAAAGTATACAGTTCATAAGGAGATCAAATAATAAAATTTTAGACGATGGCAAAAAAGACAGTAGCAACCCTACAAACAGGGTCTAAAAAAATGACCAAAGTAATCAAAATGGTAAAATCTCCTAAATCTGGAGCTTACGTATTTGTTGAAAAAGTAGTTAACGCTGACGATACTGATGCGTTCTTCGCAAAATAATTGTTAGCTTAATAGAAAATATTAAGGTTAATAGAGCTGCTCTTTTGGGCGGCTTTTTTATTTCCTTATATTTTATGTATCTTCGTACAAAATTTTAAAGAAATTTAGCTTTTAATGAGTTGGTTCAAAAAGATATTAGGTAAAGAAAGCAAAGAAAAATTAGATGAAGGTTTAGAGAAATCTAAAACTTCTTTGTTTGATAAAATTAGTCGTGCTGTTGTTGGGAAATCAAAAGTAGACGATGAGGTTTTAGACGACTTAGAAGAAGTCTTAATTTCTTCTGACGTTGGAGTAGAAACAACAATCAAAATTATTCGTCGAATAGAAGAACGAGTAGAACGTGATAAATATGTTTCGACTTCCGAATTAGATAAGATTCTACGCGAAGAAATTGCGGGTTTACTTTCTGAAAATAATATCGAAGATACAAATGGTTTTGCTATCCCTAAAAAAGACGTTCCCTATGTAATTATGGTAGTCGGCGTTAACGGAGTAGGTAAAACAACGACGATTGGTAAATTGGCTTCTCAATTCAAATCACAAGGCTTAAAAGTAGTACTTGGTGCGGCGGATACGTTTCGTGCGGCAGCTGTCGATCAGTTAGTGATTTGGTCAGAGCGTGCAGGTGTACCAATTGTAAAACAAGCGATGGGTTCAGATCCTGCTTCGGTTGCATTTGATACCATTCAGTCAGCAGTTGCACAAAATGCAGATGTTGTGTTGATTGATACAGCAGGGCGTTTGCATAATAAAGTCAACTTGATGAACGAGTTAACAAAAATAAAACGCGTGATGCAAAAGGTTATTCCAGATGCTCCTCACGAGGTTTTGTTGGTGTTAGATGGTTCGACAGGTCAAAATGCGTTTGAGCAAGCAAAACAATTTACACAAGCAACAGAAGTTTCGTCTTTAGCTGTCACAAAATTAGATGGAACAGCAAAAGGTGGAGTGGTGATTGGTATTTCTGATCAATTCCAGATTCCAGTAAAATACATCGGTGTTGGTGAAGGAATCAATGATTTACAAGCATTCAATAAAATGGAGTTTGTAGATTCTTTTTTCAAACGAAATAATTAAGAAATTCAATTTCTATAAAATATAAATCCTTCAAGTAAAACTTGAAGGATTTTTTAGTTATATACTTTTATTGTGAATACGTTATTTTTTAAAATAATTTGCGTTTAACGATTATTATTATTATTATTATTGATGTAATTAACGTTAATAGATAAAGTTATAGGTTGCAAACTATAATTAATATTAAAAAAAATCACATTAAAATGAAAAAAAACTTATTATTGAGTGCTTTTGCACTTTTTGGATCTTTTGCTATGGCAAATGAAAATGCACCTAGTAATACTGAATATGTAAAAGCTGAATCTATCGTGAAAGTTTTTGGTTGTACAGTTAGTATTACAACTATAACTTATGATGGATGTGGGAATAAAGTAGATAGTCATACAACTTCATATTGGTCAGATAGTAAAAGTTGTGAAGGGTTAGTGATGACTGTTAAGAATAATTATACAAATTCTCCTTGTATTGAATCATTTCCAGAACCTGAAAGGTAAAAAAATAGTAATAACAAAAGTAAACAAGTTTTGCTTGTTTACTTTTTTAAATTAATTTATGAAAAAATTATTTTTGTTAACATTTTTAATGTTTTTTGTTTTGTTAAATGGTCAATCTAATAATTTGGTTGAGTATAATTTTATTACAAAAAATGGAGTAAAAGAAGTTATGAAAGAATATTTAGTATTCAATGAAAATGAAATATTTTATGTAAATATAAAAAATGATGATAATCTGAATTATGAAGATGATAAATTAGCAAAAGAACGATACAATTATGAACCAATATATGTAAATCTAAAAACCGATAGTCTTTATCAGAATAAAATAGCAATTTTAAAGAAGAATAGTTCGGAGATGAAACGTATAATTATGGTTGAGAAGAGACCTACAGTTAATTGGAAGATTACAAAAGAATCACAAAAAATGTTAGGTTATACATGTTATAAAGCAACAACGAAATTTAGAGGACGAGATTATACCGCTTGGTTTACTCCTGAACTCCCATATAATTATGGTCCATGGAAGTTAGGTGGTTTACCAGGTTTGATATTGAAAGTGGAAAATGAGTTGTTTGATTATGATGCAACTCGAATTGTACTTAATTCTAATAAAATACCAACACTTCCTATTTTGAAATCATTTGTGAATGCCAAGTATAAATATCAATTGAAGCAAGCAATAGGGTTTGAAAATAATTGGTTGATATATAATCGTGCTAATATATACGCATCATTACCTTCTGGAGTAATAATAAAAGAAGAGCCATTAAGAAAAGACGTAAGAGAATTTTCTATTGATGAATAAAATCCTAATATGTTTAATTTTTATATTCATCTCATCAAATTTATTTAGTCAAATAAAAGGATTAGTAAAAGATGAGAAGGGTATTGTTATGGCAAATGCGAATATAATAATATTAGACTCTTTACAAGAAATAGAAGCTTTTGCCATTACTAATAAATTAGGAGGATTTGAAATAACGGATTTTAAGTTAGGAAATAAAACAATTCAAATAAAGAAACCAACTTTTTCTCAGTACGAAGAGGAAATAGTAATTGGTAAACAAGATTTTGACCTTGGGATTTTTACTTTAGTAAAAGATAATTCAATAATTCTGAAAGAGGTTATTGTAAAATCTACCGATAATTTTTATAAGAAAGATACTACGGAATTTGAAGCAGCAAAATATAGAACAGGAAAAGAATTAAATGTTGAGGATTTAATCAAAAGTATTCCAGGAGTTACAGTAGACAAAGATGGGAAAATAAAGATAGGTAAAAAAAATGTACAATCTGTTTTAGTAGAAGGTGATGATTTATTTGATAGAGGCTATGCACTTTTAACTCAAGCCATGAATGATCAATCTGTTGTAAAAATTCAAATAATTAACAATCACACCAAAAATCAATTAACAAAAGATATTTACAATTCTGACGCTTTGGCTATTAATTTAATTTTAGACGAAAAAGCAAAAAATCAGTGGAATGGAAATGCCTTAGTTTCATCAACAAGTTATGTGGAAAATCGTCAACAGCTTAGATTAAATCTGATGAATTTCTCTAAAAAAAGGAAAATAATCACCTTGTTTAATTATAATACAATTGGTTTTGATGAGATGAAAGGAGTTGATTATCTAATCAAAAATCAATTTTCGACTGCTTATAATTTCGACCAATTAAGTGATGTAAAGCATTTACCTAATTTGGCAAATTTGTATCAAGATAATTACCAATTTGAAGATAACCGAACAAATTTTAATAATGACAAAATCGGTGTTGTCAACTTTATAAATAATTTTAAGAAAAGTAAAATTCAAATTTTAGGTATTTATAATAGAATTGAGAAGAATAATTATATAGATGAAATCGAAAATTACAATGACAATGAAATTCAGTTTATAAATAATCAAAATAGCCAATGGAATAAAAAAATTGATAATTACTTTGTTAAAATTGAGTGGAATAAAGATTTGACAAAAAAATCGAATCTAAATATTACAAACCGTTCTTTTCTGTTGAATGAAAGAAATGCGAATAATTTTTTGTTTAATAATTCTTCAATTTTTTTAAAAGGATCTAACGAAACAAATTCTACAGATACACAATTGATTTATACAAATAAAATAGATAGTGTAAAATTAATTACAATTGTTGCAAAACATTTGTATCAAAATAGACCGTACGACTTTATAGAAACTAATCCTATTTTTAGAGATGTTTTTAACAATCAAGATTTATTAAATTTAAAGCAAAAGATTAATAATCGACAAAATTACATTGGATTAAAATCATCTTTTTTCAATAAAGTATCAAAAAAAGGAAATTACTTTGTCACTTTAGGAATGGATTATCAAAGTGTTAATTTAACTTCTAATTATAGAGGGTTTAATGAAAGTTTTTCGAAAATATTTTTATTAGATAATAGTGCAAATCATTTAGAGTACGATCAAAATAAAATGTATTTAATTCTTGGAATTGAAAGGAAATGGAAGAGTTTTGAATTTAAATCAAGTTTGCCAATTCTTTATTTTTCTACTTTAATTAAAGAAGATTTATCATCAAAGGAAAATAACTTTTTTGTATCTCCAAAAATTGAATTTTCTTACGAAAAAAGAAAATTTGGGAAAATCTCTTTTTCTTATAATTATCAAATAACGCCTACAAGTTTTGATGCTTATTATCAAGAATTAATATACAAAGGAAATCGTCAATTTAGTAAAAATAATATACTTGAATATAATATTTTTGGAGGTTCTCTATTTAATGTCAATTATAGTAAATCAAAAGGAATGAATAATGGATTTGAGTTTAGTTTAATGTATCAAATTCAAAATAAAACAATTGGGTATAATTCTACATTTAATTCTAATTATTCAGTTAACGAACAGATTATAGTTGATGGAATAGAAATAATCAATCCATCGTTCATGTATAAATATTTTATATATCCAATAAAAACGAAAATACAGTTTAATAGTAATTATTCAATAATTAAAAGTACTTCTATAGCTAATGAGAATTTAATTCGTAATCAGTTTTCGAGTTTAGTGTTTGGAATGGAAGTAAAATCGGGTTTTACAAGTTTTTTGAATTATGAATTGGGAGCTAAATTATCTATTAATAAAAGTAAAAATCAGTTAAATTCTTATAATTATAATAATATTGATGTCTATACAAATGTCTATTTTAATTTATCAAAGCAAATAACATTAGATATAAATTATGAGTATTACAATTTTGGAGGACAAAATCAAATGGATACTAACTTTTTGGATATGAAGTTGGTTTATCAATTAAAAAATTCTAAGATGAAGTTTTTTGTAAAAGGAAATAATTTATTCAATACAAAAGAAATAAAAAGAACATTAGTAACACCTGTGACAGAGCGTTATTTTACGCAGCGTTTACTTCCACTACATATTCTTTTGGGTATGAATATTAATTTTTAATACTCCACTTTCAAATACTCTTTATAAAACTTTTTGCTTTTGTTTTCTTGTTTAGAAACAGTTTTTAAAAATTCATTCAAATATTCTCTAAACGGTGAATCTTTGGCCAAAGCATCTTGTTTTTTACTTGTCAAAACTTGTACTGTTCCATACATTTCTTCCTCGTTTTCTATGCTTGATGCAATTAATGTAAACGACTCATTTGCTTCATTAATAATGTTTCGATTCGACCAAACCAACAATGCTTCGTTGTTTTCGGTGTACAATATATTATCCCATTTCCCAAACCAATCGAAAAGCATTTTTTTAGCAACCAACGATGTCTGAAAACTTTCTACACGATATTCTGTTAATGAACGCTGTGCTTGTTCTTGCGCATTCAGAATAGTGAAATTTAGAAATAGTGTAATAAAAAGAATTAATTTTTTCAATTTTAAAAATCTTGTTTGATGTAAAGTTATCAAAAATAAAATCAAAAGTAATGTAACTTATTTGTCATTCATGCGTCATATAAAAAAGACACTAACACTAAATAGTAGAATTAACCATGAAGAAAATTTTTGTACTTGCTGTTACATTATCAGGAATCTTTGCTTTTGGACAAGAAGAAACACAAGATTCTATTGATTATAATCCAATTGAAATAAAAGAAGTCTTAATACAGTCACAACGCAAAAAAATGTTTGCGGACAAAGCGGTTTATACATTTGATAAAGAAGCATTGGAGAAAGCACGTTATGCAAAAGATTTATTGAATACATTACCAGAGCTAAATGTAGATCCAATTTCTAATTCAATTCAGAGTATAAAAGGTGGAACAATATTGTTGTTGATAAACGGAATTGAAGCAACAGACAATCAAATTCGTGCTGTCAAACCGCAAGATGTAGTACGTGTAGAATATTTTGATATTCCACCAACGCGTTATGCAAATCGTGCAGATCAGGTGGTTAATTTGATTACGCGTAATCCAGAAAACGGATATGTTTTTGGTGTAGAGGGTGTCACTTCTCCTTTGACCGGTTTTGTAGACGGGTCGGCTTATGCAAATTTCACAAAAGGTAAAAATAATTTTGGTGTGGAATATTCGCTTAGTTTAAGAGATTATGATAACCGAGAAAATACCAATTCGTATGCATACCAATTAAATAATAATCAATACAAAACAACCGAACATCGTTTTGATCATTTTGGTTATACCTTTCAAAATGCAATTTTACGCTATACCAATACAGATTCTGACAAATATACTTTTCAAGCAAAGTTAGATTTAGAAATTTTGACAAGTTTTACAGATGTTAATGGAAAAAGTATCTTTTTGATGAATAATGTTTCGGAGAATCATACGACCTATAAACATGGCAATAGTGGTTATACAAAACCTACAGTAGATTTGTATTATTCTCGAAAATTAGGAAAGAAAGATGAATTGAGTTTAAATTTCGTTGGTTCTATTTTCAATACCGATACATACGAATTATCGAAAGAATGGGTAACAAATACCGAAAATAGTGTTTTTAATAACGAAATGAAATTGAAAGCTGAACAAACTTCTATTGTTGGAGAAGTTGCGCATACGCATGATTTTAAATCAGGAAAATTGAGTTCAGGCTATCGAATTACGACAAACGATATCAACAATGATTTGGTAAATTTAGATGGATCTTCTCGTTACAAAGTAAATTATTTGCAACAGTATATGTACACGGAGTTTTCTGAAAAAACAAAAAAGTTGATGTATCGTTTGGGAATGGGATTGACAAATATCAATAATCAAAGTGCAGAAGATTCGCAAAATACATGGACTATTACACCAAAAATCGTTTTGGGTTATGAATTAGCGAAGAACCAAAGTTTACGTTTTACAAGTTCCTATACACCAAGAAGTCCTTGGAGCGATGCGTTGAGTAGTAATGTGGTGCAAATGGTTCCGAATATTGTACGCAAAGGAAATCCAGAATTAAATATTCAAAAAACGTTTAGTAATAATTTGATTTATTCATACAATTCAAAATATTTTGATTTAAATACAACTTTATTTTACTCTCACAGAAAAGACGCCATAAATCAACTGTATGTGTTAGACGGAAATCGATACGCGTTGACGTACGAAAATGCTCAAAATGCACAAAGTTTAGGTGTACAAGTTTCAGGTTCAATAAAACCTTTCGGAACAGATTTACTAACATTAAAATTAGTTCTAACACCAACATCAGAAAGTGTAAAACTAAATGATGGAAAAACAATTAAAAACGATTATATCGGAAATAATTTTGTTATTAATTCAGTGTACAAAAACTTTAGTTTGATGTATGCATTTAATATTCCAGTTTATTCATTGAGTGGACCGTTTTTAGACACGAACGAAAACAAAAGTCATTTGGTGTTAAGTTATAAATTAAACAATTGGTCATTTAAAACAGGTGCCTATTGGCTTGGAATGCCTTCGGAATATAAATCAAAATCCGTTGCAGAAAGTATTGTACAAACAACAAACCATACACAAATTTGGAACAACAAAAATATGTTTATCTTAGGGTTTAGTTACGATTTTGCTACAGGTAAGAAAACAAATATCAATCGTAAATTACAAAACCAAACTGCAGGTGCAGCAACGTTTTAATAAAATAGAAAAAGAGAATCCTTAGGATTCTCTTTTTCTATTTTATAATTTTTGATGCGATGTTGAAACGAGTTCAACAAGACATAAGGTAAATGTCATTCTGACGAATGGAGAAATCTATAGTTATATAAAGATAATTATTTTTGCATCTAACATCTAACATCTAACATCTAACATCTAACATCTAACATCTAACATCTAACATCTAACATCTAACATCTAACATCTAA